>CAZRGJ010000345.1:0-3761 GCA_964599445.1 uncultured Planctomycetaceae bacterium
ACAGCGGACCGGCGTAGTGCGTGCCCATTCACTTTTGAAGGCAGTCGCGGTGACGCTCATGAACGTCGCGAACAACGTGCGTTGGCTCGGTTCCGGACCACGCTGCGGATACTATGAGATCGCGCTTCCCGACCTTCAGCCCGGAAGTTCCATCATGCCCGGCAAGGTGAACCCGGTCCTCTGCGAGAGTTCGATCCAGGTTGCTGCCCGCGTCATCGGAAACGACACGGCGATCGCCGTCTGCGGCGGTGCGGGAGGCCAGTTCCAGCTGAACATCACGATGCCGCTGATGGCCGCAGTCCTGCTTGAGAGCGCGGAGATTATGGCGCGGTGTGTGGACGTCTTCACGCGGAACTGTGTCGCCGGCCTGAAAGCGAACCGCGAAAAATGCGAGGCCGCCGTCGAACAGAGCCTCTCGATGGTCACGTCGCTGAACCCGTACATCGGTTACGAAAAAGCCGCGGCTTTGGCGAAGGAAGCCTTCAAAACGGGTAAGACGATCCGGGAACTCTGCCTTGAACAGGAAGTCCTTCCCCCGGACGTGCTCGCACAGGCTCTCGACCCGATGAAAATGACCCGTCCGCTCGAAGGCTGACCGCGTATCCATACTTTTAGCCTCCCTCCCCAAGGGAGGCTGAAATTTAAAATCCGTGTTTCCGACAGTGGGTACGCTGTTGACGGATGGACCTACTTTTTCGCGAAATGGCAGCGGACTTCGTGTCCCGGCGCGATGGAGACAAGTTCCGGTTCCCGGGTCCGGCAAATCGCCTTACACTGCGGGCATCGCGGGTGAAATTTGCATCCGGACGGGAAACAGAGCGGGCTGGGGACCATGCCGGGGATCGAGTAGAGTTCACGCCGTTCGGTCGCGCTGACGTTTCCGAGTTCCGGGCGGGATGCGAGCAGGCCAAGCGTGTACGGATGAGTCGGATTCGAGAACAACGTCTTCGCGTCCGCTTTTTCCACGACTTTCGATGCATACATGACGACGACTTCATCCGACATTTCCGAAACGACGCCAAGGTCGTGCGTGATCATCATGATCGACATGCCGAAAGTGTGCTTCAGTTCGTTGAGCAGTTCCAGGATCTGCGCCTGAATGGTGACGTCCAGTGCCGTCGTCGGTTCGTCTGCGATGAGAAGTTCCGGATTGCACGACAAAGCCATCGCGATCATCGCGCGCTGACGCATACCGCCGGAGAAATTGTGCGGGTAGTCTTTTGCACGAAGTTCCGGTTCCGGGATACGCACTTTTCGAAGCATCTCCACCGCACGTTCCAGAGCTTCCTTTTTGGAAATATCCGGCGTATGGAGCTGAACGGCCTCGGCGATCTGGTTTCCGATCTTGAAAATGGGGTTCAGCGACGACATTGGCTCCTGAAAGATCATCGCGATCTTTCCGCCGCGGTATTTCCGCATTTCCGGCTCAGAGAGCTTCAGAAAGTCGACCGTGTTTCCGTCTTTTCCATGAAAAAGGATCTCTCCGCCGGTGACTTTCCCCGGAGGCAGGATCAACCCCATCGCGGACATGGCGGTCACGGATTTTCCGCAGCCGCTCTCTCCTACGACGCCCACAGTCTTTCCTCGCGGGATCGTGAAGGAGACGTCATTCACGGCCTGCGCCGTTCCTTCATCCGTAAAAAATGCCGTGTGCAAATTCCGAATTTCGAGCAGTGTTTCGTTCATATTTTTACCAGCGGACAGGTTTTCAAATTTTCAAACTTGCCCAAATATACCACATTTTCCATTTCTGCGCAAGGGTTTTCTCTCGAAAAAACACAAAAAGAATCTGAAATCCTCGCAAAATTCCAATGATCTCGCATGGCTTTGAAATATTTTGCAGGAAATCTCCTGAAATTTCATGAACTCAAAGAAATTTCCGATACGATTCCGGAAAGGAAAGCCTTCCAGCACAAATTTCACAGAAAAACCGTGAGCTGCGATGGGCGAACTGGCGTCTGCTCATTCAGCATCCCCTTGAGGGATGGGGCCGAATGCAGTAAGGAGGAAGGGGGACACAGCATTTTTTACGGACTTGGAGTTTCCGGATGGTCCACCCAGTCGCCATCAGACCTCCTGAGTGGAATGGCTTTTTTGGTCTCCGTAATCGATCGGGTTCATGTGTGGGCGGGGCGTTTGGGGAGATTTTTTCCCTAAAAAAGTTTAAAAAAAGTTTTCCAGTGCTTGACATTCTGGAAAAAGAGAGTAAACTTAAAGGAAATTTTCTTCCATTTCCAATATGTTCACGACAAAAGAGAGAAAAATCATGGACTATTCCACATACCTGCGCAATTATCCGGACCTCAACGGCTATTTTGGCCCGTACGGCGGCGGACAGGAATTTTTGCCGGAAGAACTCCGTTCGGTCTTTCAGGAGATCAACGAAGCGTACCGCACCATCTGCCACAGTGCCCAGTTCATCAGCGAGCTGCGCCGCATTCGCCGCGAATTTCAGGGCCGACCCACGCCGGTCTACCATTGCGAGAAACTCTCCAAGAAACTCGGCGCGTGCCAGATCTATCTGAAGCGTGAAGACCTGAACCACACCGGGGCGCATAAGCTGAATCACTGCATGGGCGAGGGGCTTCTGGCGAAGTATCTCGGACGCAAAAAGATCATCGCGGAAACCGGAGCGGGACAGCACGGCGTGGCGCTCGCGACGGCGGCGGCGTATTTTGGGCTGGAGTGCGACATCTACATGGGGGAGATCGACATCGCGAAACAGGCTCCGAACGTGACGCGCATGAAGATGCTCGGAGCGAACGTCGTGTGCGTCACTCACGGACAGAAAACGCTCAAGGAGGCGGTGGACGCTGCGTTTGAAGCGTACCTGAAGGACTACAAAAATTGCATTTACTGCATCGGTTCGGCCCTTGGTCCGCATCCGTTCCCGATGATGGTCCGCGATTTCCAGTACGTCGTGGGTGAGGAAGCCCGCGCTCAGTTCCTCGAAATGACCGGTCATCTTCCGGATGCCGTGGCGGCCTGCGTCGGCGGCGGGTCGAATTCCATCGGAACGTTCATTCCTTTCCTGAATGACCCGGTCGACATTTACGGAGTCGAGCCGCTCGGAAAAGGCGCGGAACCCGGTCAGCATGCCGCGACCATGGCTTACGGATCGAACGGAGTCCTGCACGGTTTCCGAAGCAAATTCCTTCAGAAGGAAGACGGCGATGCTGCAGACGTTTACTCGATCGCCAGCGGACTGGACTATCCCGGCGTCGGTCCGGAGCATGCTTTCCTGAATGACCTTGGCCGCGTCAAGTACGAGACTGCGAGCGACGAGGAAGCGGTGGATGCGTTCTTCAAACTCTGCCGTTACGAGGGGATCATTCCTGCGCTGGAAAGCTCTCATGCTGTGGCTTTCGGGATGCGCTATGCCCGGGAACATCGGGTCGGGTCCATTCTCGTGACGCTTTCCGGACGCGGAGACAAAGACGTCGACTACGTGGCGGAACATTACGGCTACGGCGACGAATATGTTTTCAAAGATTAAATATTTTCATTTAAAGAAAAGCGTTTCATGCATAATGAAACGCTTTTTTTGATTAAATCCGCAAAAGCAGAACCTGTCCAGAAAAAAATTCTTTTAATTTCTTTTTTTGCAGTGGAACACTCTTGAAATCCTTTCGTATTTTGTTATATTAGGAACGAAGGATTACTTTTCTTTCCCTGTTTTTTTGGAATCTCGGACAGGAAGGGAAAGAAAGATTTGATTATTGAACGAAATGATTTCCTAATATTGTTTCAATGAAAATAAA
>CAZRGJ010000346.1:0-3748 GCA_964599445.1 uncultured Planctomycetaceae bacterium
AAGGCGCGGTCTACCTCTTTACGATCGAACCGAATGGAACCTTTACGCAGAGCATGAAGATCACCAATCCGACGGAAAACACCGATTTCGGAAGCGTCATGGACTATGCCGGCGGTCTTCTCGTGACGGGAACGCAGAACGTCAATTCGACCACCTGCGTCTTCAGGATCTCGGGAACCACGTACCAGACCTACCCGCTGGACTCCTTCCTCGACATGTTGAACCCAGACACGACAAACTCCGGAAACCGCAGCTGGCCGGCACTTGGCTACTCGGTTGCGGTGGATGGCGATCTGGTCGTTTTGGGGGCACCGGGAACGGAATATTTCCAGCTCAACGGCACGCTTTACCAGTCGAAGGGCGCGGCGTTCATTTTTCGGATGACAGAAAACGGACTCTCGCTCCTTCAGGTCATGCCGAACAGCGATCCGTCAGACACTCTGCTCGGATTCTCTGTTGCGGTCGATGACGGCATCGTGACGGCACTGGCCGCGTCCTCGTCCGGGCAGGCGCTCTACACGACGGATCTGAACGGTCTCGATACGCGAACGTTCCTGAACGGACAGACAGAAACTTCCTATTTCTACGAAAACGCACTGACCTTCGAAGACGGGATCCTCTCCGTTGCCGGACAGTCCAAAGAAAACCTCGCCTTCACGATGAAAATGCAGGAAGACGGTTCATGGAAGATCCTGAACTCTTCCCAGCTGGAAGTCCTGGAAAATTCCAGCATCACGAACATCTCCTTCGGATTTGACTCCGCATGGACCAACAGCACGCACTTCGTCAGCGACCCGAACGCTTACCTTTACTCGCTGACGGCAGGCATGGTCCATTCCTTTGACCATCAGAGCGATTTTTACCGGTTTACGGCGGAAGGAACGTCGATTTCTGTCCGTCTCACGGCCTCGAAACAAAACACGGAAACCGATTCCGAGCCTTCGATCACGGCACAGGTCCTCGATAAAGCGGGAAATGTCTTCACCGGCACACATTCCGATGGAGTCTGGAACTTCAGCGGTCTCGCGGCCGGTACGGAATATTTCCTCAAGCTGACCGCCGCTGAAAATACGGCCGTA
Organism: uncultured Planctomycetaceae bacterium; assembly: GCA_964599445.1. Classification (GTDB taxonomy): domain Bacteria; phylum Planctomycetota; class Planctomycetia; order Pirellulales; family Thermoguttaceae; genus RGIG3701. Next base: position 1,080 of record CAZRGJ010000346.1, read on the forward strand.
GACTACGCCATGACCGTCGAGGGGATCGTGCAGTCCGAAAATACGCTGAAGGCGGAGACTTTCGAGATCTTCACGCCTTCCGGCATCGCGGACATTTCGCAGACGCTCGACGGACGGATCACGAAAATCACGCTTTCCTTCGGGGAAGAAACGCTTCGTGCCGACCGGCTTTCGGAGGAGAGCGTTTCTCTCTTCAACGGCAAGGAATGGATCCATGCCGACGCGTGCCAGATTTCTTCGGACCGGCACTCCGTTACGTTCACGTTCGGAAGCGGCACGGTACTCTTCACGGCAGCTCCCAAACTTCAGATCGCCACGCTCGATTTCTGCACACTGGAAGGAGCCATCCTCAAACTTGACGGATTCGCTGCGGGAGAAAACGCTGAATTCCAGATGAATGTTTCGGAAACTTCCGTTTCGCAGAAAATGAAAGCCTCCACAGAGTCGCTTCAGCTGATCTGGAATTTCGGTCAGGAAGTCACGGCAGGACAGAACGCATGGGAAGACGCCGTCGCGATCCGCTGCACACCGGCAGCTGGCGATGCTCCGGAAGACGTCACGAGATCCGGAGTCTTCACGTACGCAGACGGGATCCTGACGTGGACCTGGAACAAAACGCCCGAGACGGGAGATCTTTTCTCCGTCTTCCTGGATGCCTCGCTCATCCACACGGTCTCCGGCGCACCGTTTGCGGGTCTGGAAGAGGCGGAAGACGGCACTCCGGGCCTGAAGAAAGAATTCACGGTGAATCTGGACGCTTCCATGCAGACTCAGCTGATCGTGCGGAAGACCTCCTCACTTGCCGAAGCTGGCGGCATTCCCGCAGCGGTGCCGTCCGGAGAAAACTGGGTCCACGAATGGAACACCGTCTGGGTCGAGATCTGGGGAAGTGTCCTTTCGGTCAGCGAGTATGGCATCACCCGATACGAGGCGCAGATCACGTACGATCCCGCCCTCTTCAACCCGCTGGACGCCTCCGGGAACCCAACGTTCCAGTTCGATACCTCCCTCTTCTCCTCGGTTTCCGTCACGAAAGTGGAAGACCAGAATATTCTGCGGATCCAGGCAGAAGCCCGCTCCGGCGTGGAAAATGCGGGAGCGGCTGATCTGGAAGGAAACGGCAGCCAGGCACTGATCGCGAGCATCCGCTTTACGCCGACCGGAAAAGGCGGTGTCGCGAACATCTGGAAAGACGGCAGCTATGTACCGGCTCCCATGGGAACGGCATTTGTGGAAGATTCCCTCTCCGTCGAAGCCTCGAATGGTGCCCAGCTGACAGAAAACACGCTGGAAAACGCCAACATGATGCCGAATGTCTATCCTGTCGTTTACGATCTGAACGACGACGGATCGATCACCATCGCGGACCTCGTCCGTTTTGCGAAGAACTACGGGAAGTCCAGTCAAAACATGGCCCCGGAGCTTTGGAACTCCGTTGCGGTCTGCGATTTTGATTCGAATGGAAGCATCAACATCACGGACCTCGTACAGTTCGCAAAGAACTATGGGCGTACGATCCACAGTACTCAGGAGGTCTCCTTCAAATCACAGCTTACCGAAAACTGGGGACCGGCCCAGCAGGCGGAAGCGGCACTGATGGTTTCGGAAGAATTCGGCATTCTGCCGACGTATGGTACTCCGGAAGTCTGCGAAAACACGGTCTCGACTGCGGACGTTCCCGCCGCGCTTCCGCAAAATACGGAGGATTCCGCTTTCGCAGCACTTCCCTCCGCATCCGCAAAACTCTCTTCCTTCGACACGAATGTGGCCCGAACGGATTGGACGGTCCTGCTCCCGTATCTCCGGCAGGAAAAGACGGAGGCTTCTGCCTCGGCAGGTTCCGTCGCCGACACTTCGGTTTTGAATATGCCGCAGGTCCTGGATGAGATTTTTGCAGAGAAAGAAGAGGAGACCGAAGAACTCCGCTTCTCGTTCGTCTCCTCTCCGCGGGTACAGGTCCTCACGATGACGGAAACGCTTTCCAAAACGGATCCAGAGCTTCTGGATTCCATTTTCGCTGACGAAGAATGACCGTAACGCAGAGGGACCGTGAAACTCCCGGTCTTTCGATCTCCACTCCGGCAAACGTTCCTCACGAATTTGCCGGAGTTTTCATTTTTAAGGTCCATCCGGCAGCCGAGCACCAATTCTGCTGCTGAAGACACCGAAAACTCACTGAAAAACACTGATTTTAACGCAAAAAACACCAAAACCGATCGCGTAAATATTTTAAAATTTTCAAAAATATTCATTTAGGTCTTTTCTCATTTTCCGGGTATTTTGCGTCGGGGACCTCTCCTTTTCTTTCGGCGTAATTCTGCTTCTTTTGTACGCATTGCATTTTTGAGGGATGCAAGTGCCTTTTCCGTTGCATTGATCTTTCCCGTCGAGGAATCATAAGAGATACCAAGTCCGGCTAAACTGATCCCAAGATTATTGGCGCAATCCTGCAGTTCTTTATAGGCTTCAAAAGAAAACGTCTTCTGTTCAGCATTCAAGGATTCTTTCTGATTCAATTCCTCAAGGATCGCAAGAGATTTTTTTGCGGAATCTCTATAAGCGTCATGCTGTTTGCAGAGTTTCTCCATATTTTCAGCCGCTTCTTTGGTTGAGTCACTAGGGCGTGTTCACACTTTTTCGCAGAAATTCGCGAACAAGTGCAATTTGGA
>CAZRGJ010000347.1:0-3746 GCA_964599445.1 uncultured Planctomycetaceae bacterium
TTGGAAGTCGTTCGGCGCGGATTCATGTGCGACCTGCTTTTCCAGAATATCCACCCTTTTTTATTCAGGTGCCTTTCATGACCACGATCCTTAACGGAAAAGAACTTTCGCAAACACTTCGGGCGGAAATTGCCCAGCAGGTCGCAGAATTCATTCAGAAAACCGGCGTGACTCCGTGTCTCGCGGCGATTCTGGTCGGCGACGATCCCGCAAGCCAGGTCTACGTGCGCAATAAAGAAAAGGCGTGCGCTGCCGTTGGCATGAAAAGTCAGCTTTTCCGTCTTCCGGCTGAAACGACCGAGGCGGAACTTCTGGAACTCGTTGCCCGGCTGAATGCGGATGATTCCGTGCACGGGATCCTCTGCCAGCTTCCGCTTCCCAAACAGATCTCCGAGAAAGTGATCCTGGACGCGGTTTCCCCGGATAAAGACGTGGATGCCTTCCACCCGGCCAATGTGGGGTTGATCCTTCAGGGACGCCCGCGCTTCCTTCCCTGCACGCCGTTCGGGATCCAGGAAATGCTCAAACGCTACGAGATCGAGACGGCCGGAAAGCACGTCGTCGTTCTTGGACGCAGCGACATCGTGGGAAAACCGATGGCGGCCATGATGGTCCAGCGCGGTCTGGGAGCCGATTCCACCGTGACGGTCTGCCATAGCCGAACGAAGGACCTCGCGGCAGTCACGCGGTTGGCGGATATTCTCATCGTCGCGATCGGGAAACCGAAATTCGTCACGGCCGACATGGTGAAAGATGGGGCCGTCGTCGTGGACGTCGGGATCAACCGAACGGACGACGGACTGGTTGGCGACGTGGATTTTGATGCCGTGCAGGCCAAGACTTCCGCGATCACGCCCGTCCCCGGCGGAGTGGGTCCCCTCACCATCACGATGCTCCTCGGAAATACGCTGAAAGCAGCACAGGACGCCGTCGAAAAACGGCAAATTTTCACGTCCTGACCGGCGATTGACTGCGATGGCGTTTCTGTGTGGTCGAAACGTCAGCCAAATCGGCACGATGTGAGCTGAAGGAGATTTTGGGCGGCGGCGTCCATCGCGAATGAAAGTGCGCTGCGCATCGTTTCTCCGCGAGAAATCGCCAACGCAAGCGCTCCGGTCAAAGCGTCTCCGCAGCCGATCGGGCAAAGGACAGGATGTTCGGCCGTTGGGGGGACTTTCGGCGGTTCAAGACGAATGGACTCTTCCGCACTCACCGCCCAAAGTGCCTTGGGGCCGTCCGAAACGACGACCCACTGCGCACCCGCAGTGTTCAGCGTTCGGCAGGCGTCCCGAAGCTCGCGTTCATCCGAAAGCGGCCGACCCACCGTTTGCTCCAGCTCTTCACGATTCGGTTTCACGACAAGCGGACGGTATTTCAGGCACGCGAGAAGCCCTTTGCCTCGAAAATCCAGGATCGACGGCACTCCGGCCGGGATCTGCGAGACCATTTCCTCATAGAGTCCGGCTGGAGTTTTTTGCGGGAGACTCCCTGAAATGACGACGAGATCGGCGTTTTGGACCTCCTGAGAAAAAAGCTTGCGCCATTCCTCAAGCTCCGTTTCCGTCAGCGGTTCGCCGTTCTCGACCAGTTCGGTGATCGTCTGCGAATGTCGGTCCACGAGCGTCGTGCAGATACGCAATTCCGCATCCGTGGCCAAAATGCGCGTTTCGAGTCCCATTTCCGTCAGTTCTTCACGCATTTTCCGGGCATTTTCCCCTCCGCCGGGAAAAAGTGCGCGGACTTTCCCTCCCAGTGTGTGGATCGCGAGGGCGGCATTGACGGATTTTCCGGCAGAAAACCAGAGTGAATTCACGGCCCGATTCACCGCATTGACGCGGAGCGGGGCAAATTCCAGAACGTGCTGCCAGGACGGCGAGAGTCCGGCCGTCAGGATCGTCTTCATCGCATTTTCTCATTTTTTAAATCTCTTCCGGCACTGCGAACCCGTTCCCGTTGGTCGCTGGCGCAGACGCACTCTCAAGCAGCCCGGTTAGTTCGTGCAGCGGGACGGAGTGGTTGGAGTGCAGCGATACTGTACGCTTGCGCACTTCGCCGCTTTCGTATTCGGCGAAACCGGCCGTCAGGCCATTCGCCGAGAGTTTTTTTCAGGCTACCCCTGCCGGTAAAATTCGACGGTTCTTCGGAGCCCTTCCGCAAGATCCATCCGCGGCTCGTAGCCGAGGAATTTCTGTGCGGCCGAGATGTCTGCCCGGCTTTCCAGAATGTCTCCGACGCGCGGCGGGAGGTGATTCGGCGCGATCTGCGTGCCGAGGATCTCATTCAGCGTTGAAACGAGCGTCAGGAGGTCCGAGGATTTCCCGTTCGCGATGTTGAAGACTCGGCCCGAAACGTTTTCCGCAGGAGCTTCCGAAGCCAGGAGGTTGGCGTCCACTACGTTTTCTACGTACGTGAAGTCGCGTGACTGCCGGCCGTCGCCAAAAATGTTCGGTGCCTCGCCCCGGAGCATCGCGGAGATGAAGAGCGGAATAACGGCCGAGTAGGGACTTTTGGGGTCCTGACGCGGTCCGAAAACGTTGAAGTAGCGCAGACGGACTGTCTCGAGACCGTATGTTTCCGCGAACGCCTGAAGGTAGAGTTCCGCCGCGAGTTTGGAGGCTCCGTAGGGAGAGATCGGTGCGGGGAGGACCGATTCCGGAGTCGGGCAGACCTCCGTGTTTCCGTACGCACTGCTTGACGCGGCGTAGACCACCCTGCGCACTCCCGCCTGACGTGCGGCATCCAGAAGCTGGACGGTCCCCGTGACGCAGGCGTCGTGAACGCGCATGGGATGCTCGACGCTCAGCGGCACGCTCGCCAACGCCGCCTCATGAAAAATGACCTCCGCGCCGTCAACTGCCTGACGCACGATTTCCGGATCTGTGAGCGACCCGTCGAAAAGCTCGATCTCGAATGCTGCGAGATACGGCGAAATGTTGCGTTCAAAGCCGGTCGAAAAGTCGTCCAGAATGCGGATCGTGTCGGGAGTTTCTCCCTTTTCCTGCTGCGCTTCACGCCGGGAAACGAGTCGATGCACGATGTGTGAGCCAATGAATCCGGCACCACCGGTAACGAGATAGGTCGTCATTTTCAGTTCCTTTTGGTTCGGGTCCTTTCGGATCCTTTTTGCGGATCTCTGTTTCAGATGGAATTCTTTTGAATGAATCGGCAGAAATCCTTTCCATTTTCAGAAAGTTCCGAAATTTTTGAAATTTTCGACGTTTTCGAAAAAAAAGGGGAACCTGATGGCTGAATGCTGCCGCCACTGCAAGCATAGATGGACTGCTGAAGCAGACGGAAGATGGGAACACGAAAGTCCCGAAAAGAGACGAAATACACGAAATGGATCTTCAATATTTTTTGAACACTTTGTGTGCTCCGCGTCTTTTCGGGATCTTCGCATTGAAAATTTTAGGGAATTGCGTCTGGCAGTTGGGGAGAATGGACGGCATTTTGCCAGAACGTGAATGCTTTTTCGGCGGTTTCTGGTCCGGTCGGACTGGAACGGCTCAGCTCAAAATAAACTCCGTGCGCATACGAAACTGTTCGCAGTGCCTCGAAGATCTCCGTGAAATCCATCTCCCCCTCGCCGGGGAAAAGATGCACGTGCTGTCCGCGGACGGAATCCTCGAAATGAAGATTCACCAGACGCTCCGCGTGCCGGGAAATAGAGTTCGCGATCGGCTCAAACTGGAAGAAAAGATGGCCGACGTCAAGCGTCAGGCAGAGCTCCGGCGGCGTAAATTCAA
>CAZRGJ010000348.1:0-3743 GCA_964599445.1 uncultured Planctomycetaceae bacterium
ATCCACGAAACTGAAAATCACCTTTTGAATCTCATAAATGTTTCGGGGAATTGAAAATTTGCAATTTATCGTGAGAGAACAGTATAAAGTGTGTAAATGGTAAAAATAATAAAAACGATCAGGGCCAATCGTGTAAAAGAGTCCTTGCGCTGTCGTTTTTTTTCCAATTTCTGTAACTCTTTTACCTGGCGAATTTCATCAATTTCAGCTTCCATCTCCTTTACCTTTGCGTAATGGGAAGTATAGCTGCGGTCATCATCCCAATCGTAACGATTCATTTTCATTTTGACTCCTTTTTTGTTGCAAAATCCCAATGGTGACTGCCAGGAATACAAAGCCAAGGTCCGAATGGCAACCTCAGCGGAGATCGCCGCGTTCACGAAAGCGTGGAACCGGGGGAGGTAAGACTTCCGAAAAATCGTCAAGACTGCGTTTCCTCCTCCGTTTCCGGCATATTTTGAATGGCCCACAGATTTTGGTATTTGCGATCGACTTTCTGAAGGTAGAATAACAGATGACAATCAAATTACGGTGATGATCCAGGGAACGGCACCCAGCATATCAGACACTGGAAACAGATTCAATTATAACTCCAAAGAATCTCCCTGTCAAGGGGTACGATCAAAAAAACAGGGGGTATTTGGAAAAAAATCAGAATTTTTTCTCCAAAAAGCCAAAAACATCGGAAACAAAATTGTAAAATTTAAGTTTTTTTGTAACAGGGGCTTGTGTTTTTTCGTTTTTTGAGCTATCCTTTGGTGATATGATCCAAATGAAGCGGAAACAGAAGCATAACCCGTTTCTGCTGCGCTGTCAGGCCGTGGAACCAAAAACACAAAACGCGCTCGTTGGCGCGAGACCGTTTACTCGTGTTCCTTGACCTGCCGACGCTCTTTCTCGTTACGCTTGCGGATCCGTTCGTCATACGCAGTGCTCGCCCGTATCGCATACGCAACCGCACGACGCCAATCTTCCGAATACGTGCGCTTCAAGGAATCAACGCCGATCAGCTCCGGGGTCGTGTTCAAAACGTTGCCCTCGATATTCCGCCGGCATACCTCGATCTGTTCAATCGAAACAAGGATATGCTGTAACAACGGCATAAGGGATACCGGTACCCGAATTGTAACAGTGTCCTCACCATATTTCCCGCGAGCATTGCCAGGAACGTTCTCGATCGGAACAAGCCGTCCCTCTTCGTCAACCTCGAACCGCTTCCCGCAGAAGAAGACATTCTCCGGTTTTTTACGCATTCAACACCGCCTTTCCGAAATCCTGAAAAACTGACGTAACGGCCAAATCCAACAATGATGACATTATACAACACATAAGAAACATTAAAAGTTATTGAAACACTCTTATTTTCAAGGAGTTTTCCAATGAAAAAACAGGGTGTAGATGAACGGTCTAAAGAATCTTTTGAAGTCGTTTATTATTGCGGAAAAAAATTCTATGTAGACAGGGCTACGGGGCTTTATACTCCGCAGCGTAGCGGACGTCCAGTCGGTGGTCGCTTTGGCGTTGAGACAGTGAATGTGCGCGTTCCGGTGATACTTTTGCCGTTGATTGATCAAATCAAGAGGCAGCTGCAAATTATTGAAACGTGTAAACGCAATATCGAGTCTTCCCCACAGAATACCAGCCCACGTTTTTCTTTTGAAAAGGCTGTCTGCTCTTATATCTCGCGCGAAGAGGTGAAGTGTGGAAAGTAGAGAAATACGGCGGATAATCGATGCTCGGCTTGATAAATACATCATTGGTATTTATAAGTGGGCAGACGGTTTCGGGAAGGAATATTTTCTCGGGTCTTTTCGGGCTTATGTTCATTGCCTCGGTGAGTTTGGTTATATCAAAAGTACTACAGAATTCCGTTTGTGTGCCCTGGATTTCAGCCTGATGACGTTTCGGCGTGCCAGGCTTTCCGTGCGCTTTCTGCTTGATGATAGCTTTGGCTTTCAAGAGCAGGGAGTCGGTTTTGAAAGTTTTGAAAATGAGGTCCTTTTAAATTGGGCTTTGGAGCGTATCATATGAAGAGCTTCTATTTTTGTGCGACTGGTGTATTCGTGATCCAGTTGTTGGTTTTTGTTAGTGGTGTTCAGTTCGGGTTGACTTATGCCTATCCGTTTGTCCGAATGAAGATGCTGGAGAGTCAGCTTTCGTCAGTGTACGTTCCAGTGCCGGCGTCATTTGCCCCCGTCGAACCAGAAGCGCAGGAACCGACGGCGAAGTCGATACTTGAACCTGAAAATACAACGACGGAGGGCGGAGAATGATTTTCTTGTGTGGTGAAGGGTTACCGGTGCCGTTTACGCCGGTTTCGTGTCCATTGTGCGGAATGTTGCCGTTTGTTTATGAGTCGTCGGATCGTTCTTGTTTCTGCATAGAGTGTATCGGCTCTGACCCGGTCCCGCATACGTTCCGGGTGACAGCCGAAGATGAACAGTGTGCGATAGATCAGTGGATCAAGGCGTTTTCCGCGCCAACGAGCGCGTCTTGTGCTGCGGATTCACGATGAAGGGCGGTTTTTGCGATTTGGGCGCGTTGGTGTGTTTCTTTGTTTTTTGTACTTTTCATACAAGCGACGATTGAGACCATCGACGACCCTTGAATCGTATGTATTGGCGGTGCTTCGCGCCATCGAGCGCGCCTTGTGCTCTGGATCCACGGCTGGAAGACGATTATCGGGATCAGTAGCGGGTGTATCCGGCGCGGTAGCGGTCTTAGGCCGTCGCCAATGAGACAATGGGAAAAAGCGACTGGGGAAAACGTCCCGGCCTTTCGACGTGACCGGAGGGCTGGGCGTTAATGCTCCCCTTTCAGAGGATTTTCAAGTATCTATTTTTGCGGGGTTTGATATGGTCGACACAGTGCGAAATTTGGACGATTTACGCTCATTCGCTGAACAGTACGATAGTGAGCACGATTTCCCCTTTGCGTTGCCGGATGAGAACTTGCTTGTCGCCCATTCTGCGCCGTTTTTGCCTAAGGCTCAACTGCGCTTGGATATGCGAAGCTGGACCGACACGGACGGGGGGGCGGAATGCGCAAGCATCCGCACACCGGCCGAGCGGTACTGCAAGCGAAAAAGAGAGGTGGAGCTTTTGGCCCCTGCCAGTAACACAGGGCCTGTCAAGTACCGGAGGGGCGACGATGAGAAACGGCCCTGCTGGGGCGGGTACGATGGCGGAGTAGAGGCCTCTATTTATGGAGAGTGGAAAGAGGAGGCTTTCCGTTATTTTAGCTGGCGATTGGATACTGCGAAGCAGTGCGCCAATGATGGGGACGAAGAAGGGACCTATTGTGACGTTGGCGGGCTTTTGTGGAAAGTCAGCGACAAAGGCGCACAGGTCGGCGCAAAATATAAATGGGTTCTTGAGTCGCACGGCGTGAAGTTGTATATACATAGTAACCCGAAGGGCGGAATTGCGCCTGTTCATGTACGCTTTGGCTTCGATTGTTTGGCGCGTACTGATTTATTTGAGGCGGTCGAGACATTAAAAAAAGTGCTTGAAAAAGAGGGGTTTTCTTGGGAAAGTGAAATTTTGTCGCGTGTCGATATGCAGGTATTGCTAGATGTCGACGTTCAGGACTTTTTGGACGCCATGCAGGGAAACCGCGTTGTTACGCAGTGTCGCGGCAAGTGCGAGATCGTGACAGACTGTCGGACGTTGAGGGTACAAACGATAACTTTTCGGTCAAAAAACTGCGAGTTGTGCATTTATGACAAGTTGGCACAGTTGGAA
>CAZRGJ010000349.1:0-3731 GCA_964599445.1 uncultured Planctomycetaceae bacterium
GTCTGGAGTTTGCCGATTTCGTATTTCAGGATCTGAAACTGATGCAAGCGGAATCTTTTCGTCGATTCACGGGCGGAGATCTCGCGCAGGTCCTGGAAAACGCCGAGTGGCTCAAATCGTCGGGGAAACCGTTCATTTTCCGCATCCCGCTTATTCCGGACGTGAATGATTCCCTGGAAGAAATGATCCGTTTCGCGCAAATTGCGGGAGGGAGTCCGTCTTTGGTCCGTGTTGAGATCCTGCCGTACCATTTGACTGCCGGCGCGAAATACCATCTGGTCGGGAAAGAATACGCGCCGGATTTTCCGGAAGAACGCACGCACGCTGTCTACACTGAACCATTTGACGAGAAAGGGATCCCGTGGAAAATTTTGTGAATGTCCAAAACGAAAGAGAAACGTTTGACGTCCTGATCGTCGGAGCCGGGCCCGCCGGTTTTCTTGCGGCAATGAGTGCGGCAGGTTTTTCTTCGGAAAATTCACGGAAGATCCTGATTCTGGAAAAAATGCCGACGCCCGGCCGAAAATTGCTCATCGCGGGTTCCGGACGGTGCAATCTGACGCACGCGGGAAGTATTCAGGACTTTTTTGGACGCTACGGCCAAAAAGAAAAGGAACGTTTTCTCAAACCGGCACTCCTGAACTTCACGAACCTGGATCTCCTTCAATTGCTTCAGAAAAATGGACTTCCATGCGTTCAGCTCAACGACGGAAAACTCTTTCCGAAAAGTGAGCGTTCTCGCGATGTACTGGAGCTTTTTCTCCGTCTGTGCATGGAATTTCACGTCCGGATCCAGTGCGGCGAGGCGGTCGTCTCTGCCGAAAAGCTGGACGATGGACGTTTTCTGGTCCTGACCGAAACGGGAAAGACGTACCGGACGCGAAATCTGATCGTTTCTGTCGGCGGAAAATCGTTTCCGGCGACCGGTTCCACCGGGGACGGCGAACGATTTGCGAAACAGTTCGGGCACACTCTGGTCCCGCTGCGTCCGGCGTTGGCTCCCGTGACGGTTTCCGGGTACTCTTTTGCGTCCTGTGCCGGAATTTCATTCCCGGATCTCTCTGTTTCTCTCTGGCGAAATGGAAAAAAGCTCTCCCGGCATACCGGAGACGTTCTCCTGACGCACCGAGGTCTTTCCGGACCGGGAATTCTCGATTTCAGCAGGGAATTCCAGCGCGGAGATGTTTTGAAGCTCGCCTTTGCGCCAGGATTGGCGGACGCTCAATTTACGGAAATGCTCCAGCAGAATCCTCAGCGGGAAATCGGAAACCTTATCCGCACGGCATTCGGCATCTCCGGGCGTTTTGTTTCGGCACTTCTGGAGCAGGGGGGGATGAACGACACCCTGAAATGTTGGCAGATCTCCAAAAAAATGCGCAAAATGCTCCTCGGGAACCTCACGGAATTTCCGTTTGAGATCCAGTCCGTCGGCAGTTTCCGCGAAGCGATGGTGACCGCCGGCGGGGTCGCGCTTTCGGAGATCGATCGTCAAACGATGGGATCCCGTAAAGTTCCGGGACTTTTTTTCGCGGGAGAAGTCCTGGATGTCGACGGCGATACGGGAGGATTCAATCTTCAGTTCGCATTTTCGTCCGGAGTCCTTGCGGGGAAAAATGCTGTCCGCTGACAGTACGCCGACTTCCCAGAACTTCCGGGAAAATTCTATTCCGCTGAAATTCTATTCTGCGAAGCGGCGGGAAAATGTGGTCTGCAGACAGATCCAGGCTGAAAAATTTGAAGGATCCTTTTTTTTCCGATTTATTCGGGTCGGTCCCCCTTGCTTTTTCCAGGTTTCCTGCTATACTGAACAGGATTTTAGAGGACAGTCGGAGAAAGGTCCCGTCTGTGCCCCCATTTATCTCAAGTTTTACGAGGGATGCCATGGCAAAACGTGAAGATATTAAAAAAGTGCTCATCATTGGTTCCGGTCCGATCGTGATCGGTCAGGCGTGCGAATTTGACTATTCCGGAACGCAGGCCTGCAAAGCACTCCGGGAAATGGGATACGAGATCGTTCTGGTCAACTCAAACCCGGCGACGATCATGACCGACCCGGGAATGGCCGATGCAACGTACATTGAGCCGCTGACGGTCGAATCGCTGGAACGAATTATTGCCAAAGAACGCCCCGATGCCCTTCTTCCGAACCTCGGAGGACAGTCGGGGCTTAATCTTGCCTCCTCGCTGGCCCAGGCCGGAGTTCTTGAGAAATATGATGTTCAGGTCATCGGCGTTCAGCTCGATGCGATCGAACGCGGAGAAGACCGTCAGGCTTTCAAAGACACGATGGCGAAACTCGGCATCGAAACGCCCCGCAGCGAGATAGCGACGGACGTTGAGCAGTGCGAAAAGATTGCGGAATCCCTCGGCTACCCGGTCGTCGTTCGTCCCGCGTACACCATGGGCGGTACTGGCGGCGGGATCGTGTACAATCAGGAGGAACTCCGCACGATCGCCAAGCGCGGTCTGGCTGCATCCCTCGTGCATCAGGTCCTCATTGAAGAGTGTGTCATGGGCTGGGAAGAGCTGGAACTGGAAGTCGTCCGCGATGCCAAAGGCCACATGATCACGGTCTGTTTTATCGAAAACATCGACCCGCTCGGCGTCCACACCGGCGACTCGTTCTGTTCGGCTCCAATGTTGACCATCTCGCAGGAACTCCAGGACCGTCTCCAGGACTACGCCTACCGCATCGTCGAAGCGATCGAAGTCATCGGCGGCACGAACGTTCAGTTCGCTCACGATCCTGTTTCCGACCGCGTCGTGGTCATTGAGATCAACCCGCGCACCTCCCGCAGTTCCGCACTCGCGTCGAAAGCGACCGGTTTCCCGATCGCTCTGGTCTCCTCCCGTTTGGCTGCCGGAATGACGCTGGACGAAATGCCGTACTGGCGCGACGGTTCCCTCGACAAATATACGCCTTCCGGCGACTACATCGTGATCAAATTTGCCCGCTGGGCGTTTGAAAAATTCCACGGCGTCGAAGATAAACTGGGCACACAGATGCGTGCGGTCGGCGAAGTCATGTCGATCGGAAAGACCTTCAAGGAAGCGATGCAGAAAGCGATCCGTTCCCTGGAAAAAGGACGCATGGGCCTCGGTTTTGCGAAAGACTTCAACAAACTGCCGCTTGACGAACTGATGCGCCGTCTGAATTTCGCCAACAGCGAACGTTACTTCCTCATGTACGAAGCGATGCGCAAAGGCGCGACCGTGGACCAGCTTCATGAAAAAACATGCGTGAAGAAGTACTTCCTTGAGCAGATCAAAGAACTGGTCGACGAAGAAGAAGCGATCATCGCAGCCGGTGCAAATCTGACGGACGAAATGCTCATTCAGGCCAAGAAAAACGGTTTCGCAGACAAATATCTCGCGCAACTCACCGGTCTGAAAGAACGCGATATTCGCCATCGCCGCTTTGCGCTGGGAGTCGTTCAGCGCTGGGATGCCGTCCCGGTCAGCGGCGTGGATGATGCGTGCTACTACTATTCCAGCTACAATATTGAGGAAGGCAAAGAAAACTGCCCGGTCTCACCGAACAAAAAAGTCATGGTCCTTGGCGGAGGCCCGAACCGTATCGGGCAGGGGATCGAGTTCGACTACTGCTGCGTCCATGCGTCTCTCGCGCTGCGCAAAGCCGGATACGAGACCATCATGGTCAACTGCAATCCGGAAACAGTCTCGACGGACTACGACACCTCGGACAAACTGTACTTCGAGCCGCTCACGGT
>CAZRGJ010000350.1:0-3725 GCA_964599445.1 uncultured Planctomycetaceae bacterium
GGAGAGCGAAAAGATCTGCTCGACCTGAAAATGGACGTCGCTGAAAATTATGTGCTCGTACTCCGCATGAACCGGATCATGCAGATCCTTCAGGAAACGCAGCAGGAACTGAAGATCCACGTTCAAAACACGGAAAAACTCGTTCAGCAGGGCATCATCACAGAAAATGTTTTCCTCGCCGCCCAGGTATCCAAAGCGGAGATCGACCAGCAGATATTCCAGGCACAGCAGGGACTCGACCTCTCAAAATCCGCGTACAATCGGTACCTTGCCCGTCCGCTGGAATCGGAGGTCCTCCTGGAATCGATCGCAGTCCCTCCCCTTTCCGGACCACTCGAAGAACAGACGGCCTCCGCACTCGAAAATCGGCCGGAACTTCGTGAACTTGCCGCACAGGCAGCAGAATCCATGGCAAAAAAGACGGAATTCCGCTCGGAACGTCTCCCCTCCATGACGTTTGCCGGCGGGTATACGTACCTGGAAAATGAAGCCCTCAGCGAAAACAATTACGCCTCGGCAGCCGTCTGTATGGTCTGGACCCCATTCGACGGAGGAGTGAGCCGGGCAAAACAGCGCGCGGCAGATCACCAGACGGCCGCAGTCAACCGAATGCGGGACGAAGCACGTTCTGGAATCGAACTTCAGGTCCGTCAATGTTGGCTCCATGAAAGAGAAGCCCGCGGACGTCTGGAAGTCGCACGAAAATCGGTAGCGCAGGCAAAACGCAATCTCGAGATCGTCCGAAGCCAGTTCCAGCGCGGCATTGCGCCGCACACGGACTACCTTCAGGCGGTTTCGCTGAAAACACAGGCAGACGTCAACTTCTGCACAGCCCTCTGCGACGCGATCCTCGCCTCATTCCAGCTGAAACGCGCCGTCGGAACGATTTAGCCGCCTGCGAAAAATTCTGGAACTCACCAGAAATTTCTGAAAAAAATGATTCGAAAAAGGCCAGTTTCATTAAGAAGCTGGCCTTTTTACGCAGCAAAAAAACAGGCTACTCTCCGTAAAATTTGACTCGCACGCCATTTTTTGAACGCTCCAGCCCTGCCGTTTTCCAGAGGCTGGAGCTACCCGGATAGTATTTCACACGACATACTCAGATCCCAAACTCTATTCAAAAGTTTCTCTGCCTCTGGATCCATATTCAGCCGCAGTGCATTCCTGCAGATCATTCCCTAACCAAAGCTTCCTCTCACAGTCAAATCCGCAACACATTCTCTTTTTCTTTGATCTGCATAAAAAAAGGACGCTGTCTGAAAAGACAGCGCCCAGTTTTACTCAGGTTCTGAGTTCGCTAACCCACGATTAGAAGTGGAGATAGTAGCGGACGATCAGACCAGCGGCGACGACGGAAACCATGGACATCAGCTTGATGATGATGTTCAGGGACGGACCAGTCGTGTCTTTGAAGGGGTCGCCAACGGTGTCGCCGACGACGGTCGCTTTGTGAGCTTCCGACTTCTTGCCGCCGAATTCACCCGTTTCGACGTATTTCTTCGCATTGTCCCACGCACCACCGGCGTTCGCCATGTAGACGGCGACGCAGAAACCGGAGGTCAGAGCACCAACGAGAAGACCAATGACGCCCGTGACGCCGAGGACGAGACCAACGACGATCGGCAGGATCAGACCGAGCATGGACGGAACGATCATTTCCTTCTGCGCAGCGCGAGTGGAAATGGCGACCGGCTGTTTGTAGTCCGGCTTGTTCTTGTATTCCATGATGCCCGGGATCTCGCGGAACTGACGACGGACTTCTTCAACCATACCGGAAGCGGCACGACCGACAGCCATCATCGTCATGGCGCCGAACACGAACACGGCCATGGCACCCAAGAAGATACCAACGAGGACTTTCGGGTTGAGCAGGTTGCAGGAGTAGAAGTTCATCCAGTCCATCATGTTCGCGGCTTTGACCGTGACCATATCCGGAGTGTCTTCCGCGGTGAACGGAATGAACGGAAGGACTTCAGCCATTTCCTTGGTGATGAAGACCGGCTGGGCCTTGGCATTCATCGAAGCCCAGGCAGCGTTGGCGTATTCCCAAGTAATTTCATCGCCGGCTTTCACTTCGGTCTTGCCTTCCGGCATGTAAGCCAGATTGCCGTCCGCAACGAATTTCGCGCCTTTGTAGATCGGAGCTTCGGAATTCGGATTGTTGGACTGGCTCGGCATGATCAGGTAAGAGACCGGGAAGTATTCGGACTTGCTTTCAGCCTTGGCTTTTTCGGTAGCTTCTTTACCTTCGTAGTAAACAACGAAGTTTTCGGAAACTTTATAGAAACCTTCGACGTTGGCATCGTTTGCTTCGAGCTGTTCGACAGCAACGGCACCCCAGCGTTCGAAACCGACGCGGACTTCTTCGACGTAGGCAGCCAGAAGAGCCAGAGCGGTCAGAGCGGCAGAACCGATAGCGAAGCCCTTACCGGTGGCGGCGGTGGTGTTGCCGAGGGAGTCAAGAGCGTCAGTGCGTTCGCGGACTTCCGGCGGAAGTTCGGACATTTCAGCGTTACCGCCGGCATTGTCGGCGATGGGGCCGTAAGCGTCGGTGGCGAGGGTGACGCCCAGCGTGGAGAGCATACCGACGGCGGCGATACCGACACCGTAGAGACCCAGAGCGAAGAGCTTCACTTCAGTGAAATTGAAACCAGTGGCGAAACCGAACGCAAGGATCGTGGCGACGCCGACGATGACGACCGGAGCCCAGGTGCTGTACATACCTTCGGCAATACCGGCAATGATGACGGTGGCCGGACCGGTTTTACCCTGACCAGCGATGAACTGGGTGGGTTTGTATTCGTAAGAGGTACGATATTCAGTCCACTTACCGATGAGCCATCCGGCAACGAGACCGGTGATGACGGAGAAACCGATCTGCTGAGCGGTACCGACCATGAGTTCTTTGGCGATGTACCAGGCAGCAACAGCGATCAGGATGGACGGAAGGTTGACGCCTTTCGCCAGAGCTTTGAGCAGCGTACCCTGGTCAGCTTTTTCGTCCGTGCGGACGAGGAAGATACCGAGAACGGAGAGAATAACGCCGACCGCCGCGATGAGGATCGGGAGGAAGAGTGCTTTCATCTGGATGTCGAGGCCTTCACCCATGGCGGCATAAGCAGCAACACCAAGAGCGGCGGAGGACAGGATGGATCCGCAGTAGGATTCGTAAAGGTCAGCACCCATACCGGCGACGTCACCGACGTTGTCGCCGACGTTGTCAGCGATGGTGGCCGGGTTACGTTTGTCGTCTTCCGGGATACCGGCTTCGACTTTACCGACGAGGTCAGCACCAACGTCAGCAGCCTTCGTGTAGATACCACCACCGACGCGGGCGAACAGAGCCTGCGTGGAAGCACCCATACCGAAGCAGAGCATGACGACGGTGATTTCCGTCAGGGACATTTCCCAGCCGTACTGCGGGAAGATCCAGTACAGAGCACCGAACCAGAGGACGATGTCCAGAAGGCCGAGACCGACGACGGTCAGACCCATGACAGCGCCGGAACGGAAGGCGACCTGGAGACCCTGGTTGAGGGACTTCATGGCACCGGCGGCGGTACGGGAGGAAGCCTGGGTCGCGGTTTTCATGCCGCACCAGCCAGCCAGACCGGAGAAGAAACCACCGGTGAGGAAGGCGAACGGGACGATTTTGTTCTGCACGCCAAGACCGAAGGCCAGGTACATGAGGAACGCCCAAATGACGACGAACGCCCAGAAGACGA
>CAZRGJ010000351.1:0-3722 GCA_964599445.1 uncultured Planctomycetaceae bacterium
TTCAGCTGGAATCCTGAACGTCGGGAATTCGGGTGGGTCCGGAATCCGTGAACGTCGGGACGGCTGGGGCAGAATGAAATATTCTGAACTTTTGGCTGGCTGTCGGGAGAGGAACGATTAGGATTTAAGTTAGGGTACTATTTTTTCAGTAAGTTTGCATTTAAGTTTTGCCGGATCGAAAGATTCGGTATTTTGCCTCATTCGAGCGGGAGATCTCCTCGAAATGAGGCTTTTTTTATGGGATGTGGGGCTTTTCAAAATTTGAAAATCAGATAAAATGAAAGTCGTTTGTGTGCAGAGGCGAAACGGGGAGCGTTCCTTTCCCAAAGATTTCCGAAAATTTCCAAAAACTTCCGAAACCGATGAATTACCAACTGATTTTACCGAATGGATTTACGCTTTTGGGCGATACGATCATGGAGTTTCAGTCCGCAGCATTTTCAGCATCGACGCGGGCGGGGAGTGTATGGGATCCGCCTGGAAAGTATGGGCTGGCTGCGTATGTGTGCGAGATGATGCTTCGCGGAGCAGGAGCTCGGAGCAACCGGCAGTTTCTTGAAGCGATCGACCGGATCGGGATCGACCGAACCGAATCGCTCACGACGTCGAATCTGGAATTTCGGGCTGCGATGCTGAAAGAGAATCTCTACGATGCGTTGGAACTGTACGCGGATGTGCTTCAGCACCCCGTGATGCCGAAAGATGAAATGGAAGCCGGACGTCAGGTCCTTCTTCAGGAAGTCTCTTCGATCGAAGACAATCCGGAAGGCCGGCTCTCGCAAACATTGGAGGAACAGTTTTACGGAAAAGCGTGGGGACACGATGCGGATGGGGATCGGGAAGGGATCGAGAGCATTTCCTGGGACGATGTCCGCGGTCAATACGATCGGCTTCTGGTGCCGAACCGGTGCGTCATGGCGATCGCAGGCAATTTCGATTGGGAGAAGACCGCGGAGCTTGTCGAGCGACTCTTCGGCGGCTGGGAACGGAAGGAGGTACCGGACTATCCGCCTTTTGCCGTGAAGCGCGAGCCGATCCATCTGGAGTCGGATTCTCCTCAAACGCAGATCGGTCTTGCGTGGGAAACGGTGCCGTTTTCGCATCCGGACAGACTGAAAGCATGGGCCGCGATCAGCATTTTGAGCGGCGGGATGAATTCCAGACTCTTCAATGAGGTTCGGGAAAAACGCGGACTCTGCTACGATGTGGACGCCCGATGCCATTCCTTTCGGACGATGGCGGGGGTCTTCTGCACGGCAAGCTGCCGTCAGGAGAATGCCCAGCAGACGCTGGACGTGATCCTTCAGGAGATCCGGAGGCTGGAGCAGGGGATCACGGAAGAGGAACTGCGAGCGTACAAGGCGCGGTACCGCATGTCGCTCGTGACGGCGCGGGAATCGTGTCAGGCCTGGGCGTCTGAGCTGGTCGGCGACTGGGTGAATTTTGGAAGAGTCCGGAGCGATCAGGAGATCCTTGAGGCGGTGGAACGCCTCACTGCGGAGGAGATCAATGCGTATGCTGCCGAACATCCGGTGAAAGAGATCCTGCTCTGTACTCTGGGCAGGGAACCCTTGAAAATTTGACCGTTTTCTGCTATACTGGATCGTGCAGGAACTTTTGGATGAGTGAAGTGTTCAGAAGTTTCTGCGGAAACCTTACCCCCGAAGGAGAAAAGAATGTCCTGTTCCATGGAATGCAAAAAAGCGGAAAATGCCCAAAACTGTACTTGCACCTTCATGAGCTGTTCCCGACGCGGAATGTGCTGCGATTGTGTCCGTCACCATCTGGCGAAACGTCAGGTCCCCGGCTGTTTTTTCTCGAAAAGCGGTGAAGCGTCCTACGATCGGAGTTTTGAGCATTTTGCCAAAGAAGTGATGGAAAAGAAGATCTAGTTTTTCGGAGGATCCAGAGATGAAATTCAGGATTTTGCAGGGCGACATTACCCAGGTGGAAGCCGACGCGATCGTGAATGCCGCCAATGTGTCGCTTTTGGGCGGAGGCGGTGTTGACGGGGCGATCCATCGCGCGGCCGGCCCGAAACTGCTTGCGGAATGCGTGACTCTCGGCGGATGCGCGACCGGTGAGGCAAAGATCACGAAAGGGTACCAACTGCCTGCCAAATTCGTCATCCACACTCCGGGACCGCGCTGGCGGGGCGGAGGGAAGAATGAAGAGCAGCTTCTGGCGAACAGCTACCGGAATTCTCTGAAACTGGCCGCGGAAAATCAGTGCCGAACGGTCGCGTTTCCTTCCATCAGTACCGGGATCTACTGTTTTCCGCTGGAGCTTGCGGCGAAGATCGCGGTTCGGGAGATCCTGACGTTTCCGGAAGGAAGCCCGGTCGAAGAGGTCTTGATGGTCTGTTTCGATGAGAGGACCCGAACTGCTTACGAGCTGGCTTTGGAGAATTGGGAAAAAACGGAAAAGTAAAGAGGTGCCGTATGCCGAACTGGAAGGAGCTGTCTCGGGAAGATATTCTGCATTTTTTGCGGAGTTCGGATGAAAAGGAACTGGAAACGCTCTGGAACGAAGCGGATTCCGTCCGGAAACGCTTCGTCGGGGATGCCGTCCATTTGCGCGGTCTGATCGAGGTCTCGAATATCTGCACGGCACAGTGTACCTATTGCGGGATCCGGGTCAAAAATCCGAATATCCATCGGTACCGGATGACGATGGAGGAAATTCTCGACAGTGTTCGCCTCGCGCAGCATTTCGGGTACGGAAGTATCGTGCTTCAGTCCGGGGAAACGCCAGCCGCGATGCCGACGGACTGGGTGACGGAGATCGTGTGTGAGATCCGGAAGATCTCCAGCCAGGCCATCACGCTGAGTCTTGGAGAACGGCCGGCAAACGATTTTCAGGCGTACCGGGACTGGTTCGAAGCGGGAGCGAATCGCTACCTCATCCGTTTTGAGACCTCCGATCCGGAACTTTTTGCCAGACTGCATCCGGGCCATCCGGGGCTTGAGAGCCGGCTGGAGGCACTTCGGAAACTCCGGGAGATCGGTTTCGAGATCGGGAGCGGCTGCATGATCGGCGTGCCGGGACAGTCGTGGGAGACTCTGGCGAACGACATTCTGATGTTTCGCTCTCTCGATCTCGACATGATCGGCGTTGGTCCGTTTTTGCCGCATCCGGAAACGCCGCTGGGGCAGGAATTCCTGAACGTTCGGAAATTTCAGGAAGATTCCGGGATCGATCCGGCTTCGCTCACGGAATATTTCGTTCCGAATGATGAACAGATGACGCTTAAGACGGTCGCGCTCACCCGGCTGGTCTGTCCCAGGGCAAACATTCCGGCGACGACCGCTCTGGCGAGTATCGATCGGTCGATGGGGCATCGAAATGGCCTGAATCGCGGAGCAAATGTCATTATGCCGAACGTGACGCCGGCGAAATATCGTCAGCTTTACGAGATCTACCCATCCAAATCTTCGACCCTGGAAGAAGCGGAACGTTTCGACAAAATGCTGAAAGAGCGGATCCTTGCGGTGGGAAGGACCATCGGTGAGGGACCGGGAACTTCAAAAAATTTCTGTAAATGAGCGCAAAAAACGGGAGTTTTGGACCACAGACTCCCGTTTTCTTTTATGGTGGAAAAAATTTTTTAAAAAAAGTGGAAAATTTTTTCTCTCTGGCTCTCTGCTGTTTATTTTTTTGTTCCGGTGAATTTCCTGATGTGGTTTTGGGAGCATAAAACAGGGGATGGAAACGCATCGCGG
>CAZRGJ010000352.1:0-3714 GCA_964599445.1 uncultured Planctomycetaceae bacterium
ACAGCCCAGACTTTCACTGTAGAATTATAACTTTTGAATTCTTTTTCCTGCGGTCTGGCGTTTTTTTACTCAAAAAGCCCGTCGGTCAGCGTGACGGTCCGGTCTGCTCCCGCAGCGATCGCCGGATTGTGCGTGACCAGCACGATGGTGAGTTTCTCTGTTTCGTTCAACTCGCGGAGCAGCTCGATGATGCCGCCTTCCGTGGAACGGTCCAGATTTCCGGTCGGTTCATCCGCAAGAAGGATCTTCGGCTGATTGATCAAAGCGCGGGCAATGGCCGTCCGCTGCATCTCACCGCCGGAAAGTTCACTCGGTTTGTGCTTCAGACGGTGCCCCAGACCGACTCGCTCCAGAAGTTCTTTCGCCCGTTCCCGGTGTGCTTTTCGGTGAAGCCGGAATTTCCAGTACCCCTGCGCGATCATCATCGGCGTGAGCACATTTTCCACGATGTCGAGTTCCGGCAGAAGATGGTAGAACTGGAAGATCATGGCAATATCGTGGTTTCGCAGGCGATCGCGGGCAAGATCCGGCAGATCGTCGATCCGGTTTCCGCGATAGAAGACAGATCCCTCGTTTGGGTGCGTCAAAAGTCCCATGACGTGCAGAAGGGTACTCTTCCCGGAGCCGCTCTGTCCAATGATGGAAAGATACTCTCCCTCGTTGACGTCCAGATCGATCCCTTTGAGGACCGGGATCGTGTGCGGGCCTTTCGTGAAACTCTTTTTCAGCCCGCGAACCTGCATGATTTCCATTTTGTCTGTTTCCGTTAATTGCCGGTTTCTAAAAGTTCACTCTCTTTCAGTACAGTAAATTTCAGTATAGCGAAAAATGAAAAAGAATTCAAGAGGAAAACCGGAAAAAATGGAAAGTTCTTCTTTTGCGGCCGCAGTTCGAAAAAATCCGTCGGGAAAATGCCGGTCTGAAGCTCAAAAAAACTTCAGGATCCGGCCTCCGACTGTTTCGTGAAAGATTTCCCCGCACTCGGCAGGAACAGACTGCCTCAGACCGTCCGCTGAAGTTGACCTTCAAGCTGACGAAGGACCTCATTGACGTTCAGGATCGCGCCGCCGGTCTGGATCTGGAAATCCCGCAGACGCCATTCGTTTACCTTTTTCTGTGCGGAAATGACCGTGCTGTGGCTGATGCACCCAAATGCCTGACCGATCTCGGAAAGCGGTTTGCGCGTGAATTTGCGCGCCAGCCACATTGCGAGCATTCGCGGCTGGGAGATTTTCCGCGTCCGCAGTCCGGAAGAAAGAAGACCGACCTCGATTTCGAACCGGGCCGCGACGTACCGCTTGATCGTGTCGAGCGAGACCCGTTTCCCCTGATGGTTGACCAGATCTTCCATCAACTCCTGAACCAGTCCGCTGCGGTCCAGATCCGTTTGGGAGGCGGTCTGCGTGAAATCCAGCTGGGAGCGGAGACGCATTTCGAGGGAATTGAGGATCCCGAAAACCTGACGGATGTCGCCGCCAGTATGCTGGGCGGCAAGTGCCTGACGGGACGCTTCGGCCAGCGGGAGAGCGCGCCGGACCGACTCGGAATCCAGAAGCTGAAGGAGGACGTCGTAGGATGGCTCATTCAGTACCGCATGGTATCCGCCCCGGAGATTGGAGCAGATCTCCTGTCCGAGTCCCTCCAGCTCCTCCAGCGGCCGGTCTGCCGCGAAGACGATCTGTTTTCCCTGCCGGATGCGATGGTAGAAAATGTTTTGAAGCTCGGCAAGGGAGCCTTTTTTGTCCAGCAAAAACTGCAGATTGTCCAGAAGCAGGACATCGCACTGCCGGTACGTGCTGCGGAAATCGTTCTTTCTGCCCGGATCACGAAGGCTGGCGACGAAATCGTTCACGAACTCCTCTGCCGTGCGGTACACGACATGGAAACCGCTGCGGAGGGTCGCGTGGGAAATGGCTTCGAGAAGATGCGATTTCCCAACGCCGGTCTTTCCTGAAATGAGTGCCGGAGAAAGGAGTCCCGGCGTCCGCGTGATGTCGCGTGCCAGTGTGTAGGCCAGACGATTGGATGCCCCCATGATGAATGTGGAAAAATCCATTTTTCTCGGCTGGCTCACAGAAGTCTGACGGAATGCAGATCCCGGCTGTACCGTTCTCTCGATCGAATGTTTCGGCTGAAAATGGTCCTGACGCAGAGTGTCCTGCGGCTGATCCTCTTCTTCCGTCGAAATTTTCATGACGTTCGCCATCAGCGTTTGGAGACGGGAACTGCCCGCTCGGACTGTACGGACCGATGCCGTCAGCGTTTCCGTCGAAATTTCCGTTTTGCTGTCTTTTTCAGTCGGCTGAACGTCGGAGTATTTCAGTGCAGAAGGCGTTGCCGTGTCGGAAAGGGCGGAATGCTCTGCATCTGTTGAAACTTCCGAAAAAGCGGAACGGTCTTCCGGACCATTTTCATGAAATGCCGTTTTTTCGGAGGCGGAAAGTGCCTCAAATCCCGAAAAACGCGGGATCGTACCATCGGCGTACAGTCCGTCCATGCACGAGAGAAATTCATCCATCGAGGAAATCGAAAGTGCATTTTCGGAAGCCGAAGACTTTTTTCCGGTCTGTTTCGCTGCCGAAGTTTTTCGGGATGATCCGGCCTGCGTCTTTGCTTTTGCGGTTTGTTTCGCTTTACGGCTTTGCGCGGCATTCTCTGACGCTGTCGTCTTTTCAGCCCTGACGGTATTTGATGCGATTCCCGCTTTTTCTGTTTCTCCAGTTTTCTTCGCCTTTTTCGTTTTGGCGGCGTTGAAAATCGACTGCGTCTGAGTGGATTTTAAAGATTTTTTCTTTACGGGATCTTTGGAGATCTGCGATCCTGCATTTTCCTCCGTCTCTGCTTTTCGACGCAGATCCGCCTGCGCCTCCGCTTGGGCTTCATCGCCCGTAAGGAAAGCCAGGACCTCCTGAAGGTTGGCCTGACGGACATCGCGGAGGATCTCGCTGGAATTCTGTTTGCGCAATTTCAAACGTTCGGCAGTTGAAAGTGCAGAGGTACTTTGCGGAAGCGTTTGCGAGCGAGATTCCCGTTTGGCAGAACGGGCCCCCGTTTTTTTCTTTCCCGAACGGGCGGGGAGTGTACCTGCGGAAGTGCGCGAAACTTCAGGCTCGGCGGAGAAGATCGGCATTTCAGACGCTTCGGAGACGTTCGGAGCCGGAGTCTGTTTCAAAGCGAGAGAGGATCGGGCTTCTTCCGATGAGCAGATCTGAATTTTTCCGCGGAAATCCGGAATCAGCAGATCGGCGGCTTCCTGAAAAGTCGGAAGAAAGAACTGACGATACCAGTTCAGCACAAAAGGAAGTCCGGCCGTGATGTAGAGCACGTCCGTACCTTCCCCGCAGAAAATCTGGAACTGGCCGTCGATCCACATTTGGAAAGACTCCATTCCCAGCTTTTCCCGAAGGAAATCCAAAAATTTGTTTTGAATGTTTTCTGCGATTTGAATCACACGAAATCCTTTTGCTGGCCTGAACCGCTCTTCCTGCGATGGTTCTATGAATGCATGAGTGGAAGGAACTCTTCCTCTCATTGATTTTATTCTTGTTTTATTTTACCGAAACAGTCTCTCTATTTTTTCCATTTTGAAGTCGTTTGCTGTTTGAAAGGGTGCATCCTCTCAAAAAAACAGCGGACCGCTTCTTCAAAGAAAAAACAGGACGAGACGTTTCTGTTTTTCAATTTTCGCACCATCTGATGAACTTAATTTTAATC
>CAZRGJ010000353.1:0-3712 GCA_964599445.1 uncultured Planctomycetaceae bacterium
ATCGAGGTCCATGTCGATCGAGTGCACCGTCATGCGGTAGACTGCGTCCTCGGCCAGATTATCCAGCGTGAGCGTGAACGGTTTCGAATTTGCAGAAAAGAGGAAATCACGGTAGAGATTCGTATCCACGTTCGGATTCGTCTTGTTTCGCGTTCTGGAATTAAGCACATTCTCCGACGTGACCGTCAGCTTGATCCCGGACGGCGCGGTCGCAGACACCGTATTGGACGCCGCGACATTATCGACGAAAAGTTCTGTCGAACGGGGCGAGATGAGGCGGGTTTCCGCCCCTTCATTGGAGTTCACGTCAAACCGCGTGTACCCGGAGGCCGGGTCGTACGCTTCGCTCACTTCAAGCCCGTTCAGGAAAATGAATTTGTTCGTCGCGGTCCCCGTCAGGACGGCAGAATCGGAGGAGGCGGTAAAGGTATACTCAAGGTACGAGTTGGAGTCCGTCGTTTTGTATGACGCGTCGGTCGTCGTGTTCGTTTTCACGCCGATCGTTCCCGTCGTACCTCCCTGCGTGATGGCCCACGTTCCCGACGTACCGTTATTGGCCGTGATGTCCAGAGAGTAGATCTTGACTGAATACTCTTTCCCGACAGTCAGACCGTTGAGCGTGACCGTGATCGGATTATTCACGTTATTTTCAAAAATGAAATCGTTCGTCAGCGCATCGCCTTTGCCGCTTCCGCGGTCCCGATTATTCTTCTCGGTGATCCGGTTGACCGTGACGGAGATATTCGGATCGATCGAGACAGTATTCGTCAGCACGGCATCCTCAAAGTTCATCGCATTGTATCCGGCCAAATTCGCGGAGCCGTTCTGGTTCAGATCGATCCGGACAAACGGAACATTTTCAGCCTGTGCCGAATACGGCAAAAGCACATTGCACGCGGAAATACCGAGGAAGGCCAACAATTTTTTGAAATCGGTCATCTTTTTTATTCCTTTTTTTCATTCCCCACCTGAGGAATCACGGCAAAGGGGCATTCGCGGAAGATCTTATCCGGTAACCATCCCCCCCGAAACAAAATCACTCCACTACAATACAGTCCAGTATACACCATTTTGGAAGAATTTTAACTTTTTATGAAAAATTTCCATAAAAAATTAAAAAAACTGTCAAAATATTCGGGATGTAAAGGGGCTGACAACAGGATCTCTGTTGACCTAACCCCGCAAAACGGTTAAACTGCAGAAAAGGAATTTACACAATTCATGAAAGGGAGTTCAGAATGGAAAAAATGCGCATGGAATCCGTCGACGGAATGAACAGGAATATCGAGAAGCTCGCGGAGCTATTTCCAAACTGTGTGACCGAGGCAAAAGGGGAAGGCGGGAAATTGAGGAAGGCCGTCAATTTCGAGGTCCTGCGGCAGATGCTTTCGAAAGACATTGCGGAAGGGGATGAGGCGTACGAATTCACGTGGGTCGGAAAGAAGGAAGCCATGCGCGAAGCGTACAGACCCACCCGCAAAACGCTCCGTCCGTGCCCGGAAGAGAGCGTGGACTGGGACACGACGCGGAACCTCTACATTGAGGGAGGCAATCTCGAAGTCCTCAAACTCCTGCAGGAAAGCTATCTCGGAAAAGTCAAAATGATCTACATTGACCCGCCGTACAACACGGGAAATGACTTCATTTACCGCGATGATTTCCGAATGTCACAGGACGAATACGACGAAGAATCCGGCCTCTTCGACGACGACGGAAACCGCCTCTTCAAAAACACCGACACCAACGGACGATTCCACTCCGACTGGTGCTCCATGATCTACTCAAGGCTCCTGCTCGCAAGGAATCTGTTGAGTGAGGATGGTGTGATTTTTATCAGTATTGATGATAATGAAGTAGAGAATCTGAAAAAGATCTGCGACGAAGTGTTTGGGAGCGGAAATTTTGTTGCGCAGTTAGTTTGGGAACGTGCATATGCTCCCAAAAATGACGCTCGATACATTTCCAATAGTCACGATTACGTTCTAATGTATGCCAAATCCATCATACAGTTTGAGATTGGACGATTACCGCGAACGGATGAAGCAAATGCACGTTACTCCAATCCTGATAATGACCCACGCGGAGTATGGAAAGCAAGCGATATGTCTGTTAAGACTTACAATGCAGCATCAGATTATCCTATTACAACCCCCTCTGGGCGTGTTATTGAGCCTCCAACAGGACGCTGTTGGAGTCTCTCCTCAAAGGCTTTTGAGGAGAGACTCCAAGATAACAGAATTTGGTTTGGCCCAGATGGTAATAGCGTTCCTTCTATCAAAAGATTTCTAACGGAACTTAAACATGAAGGGATGGCTCCGACTTCCATTATGTTCTACAAAGAAGTTGGTCATAGCCAAGAAGGAGCCAAAGAAGTCACAAAACTTTTGGATGCTGGTGCGTTTGACGGTCCGAAACCAATACGCCTCTTAAATCGTCTATTGACATTAGCTAACCTAAAAAAAGACTCCGTCGTTCTTGACTTTTTCTCCGGTTCCGCGACAACCGCGCACGCCGTGATGCAAGAAAATATAAAATATTGTTCCATGGAGAGGAGAGGAGAGGAGAGGAGAGGAGAGGGAGATTGTTGTACGATATCTCCACAAATTCGCTACATCATGGTCCAGCTGCCGGAAGTTTGCGCAGAAGGGTCGGAAGCGAGAAAGGCGGGATATGCTAATATTTGCGAGATCGGAAAGGAACGCATTCGCAGAGCTGGCGCGAAGATAAAAGAAGAAAATCCGCTCTTGACGCAGGGGCTTGACATCGGTTTCCGTGTTTTGAAACTTGACGAGACGAACATGGAGGACGTTTATTATTCCGCGGAGGATTTGACGCAGGAGGATCTTTTAGGGCTGATCTCAAATATCAAGCCGGACAGGACGGAGCTGGATCTTTTGTTCGGGTGTCTGACCGAGTGGGGACTTGAGCTTTCACTACCGTATTTTTCCGAACAGATCGACGGCGTCACGGTCCACACCTACGACAACACAGGCGAACAGCCTGCCCTGATCGCGTGTTTTTCGGAAAACATACAGGAATCCGTCATTCATGAGATCGGTAAACGTAAACCGCTGCGCGTCGTCTTCCGCGACTCCTGCTTCAACAGCAGTCCGGAAAAAATCAACCTTTTCGAGATACTCAAATACTACGGCATGGAAGAAAAAAACATCCGGGTGATTTAGAAAGGAACAGAATCATGAAATTTCAGTTCAAGCATCAGAAATTTCAGAGCGGCGTGAAGTTTTGAAATTTGTGTCCGCAAAAAATCATACAAAATGAGAAAACAGGATGAATAAGAAAAAAAATATACAAAACGTTCCGAATCTGGATGACTCCTTAAGGGTCCTCTGTCAAAAAACGATCCAACTGCTTGAGTATTCCAGAAACACGGTACTCCGGGAAGTCAACCATGTACAGCTGGTCACTTACTTCACCATAGGAAAGTGGATCGTAGAAGAGCAGCAAGCTGGCGCAAGCAGGGCAACGTATGGAAAAAACGTGCTTCAAACCCTTTCAAACGCACTGTGTAAAGAGTTCGGAAAAGGATTTTCGGTCGCGACGCTGACCAACATCCGCAAATTCTACCTGACTTATCAGGACCGAATTTCGGAACCAGCGGTTACGAAATCAGAAAAGGAACCGCCGTTTCGCTTGACCTGGACTCACTATCTGATCCTGATGCGCATATCCAATGCCGACGAACGTAAATTTT
>CAZRGJ010000354.1:0-3424 GCA_964599445.1 uncultured Planctomycetaceae bacterium
GAAGCGTCGGCACTTCCGGAAAATATGGTCGGCTGGTTCCACGCCAACGGCTCGGAAACTCCCGCGTACGACAGGACGGCGAAGATCCAGGGAAGCGATGATTTCCCGCGCGTCAATCCGTTGAAAGACCGCATTTTCGGTGCGGTGGTCCATGCGGACGGAGCAAAAAAGACCGACGCACAGACGCTCACGTTTCCCTCCGGCACGCGGCACACTGTGGAGATCGCGGTCCTGACGCTCCAGCCGGTAACGGCGGAGAAATGGCTCTCCGAGTCGCAGAAAACGCTCGCAGAGGCCAGGAAATTCCCGCTTGAGACCCGGTATGCCAAAACGGCACAGTGGTGGCGCGATTTTCAGAATCGAAGCTGGATCCTACTCTCCGAGGTCCCCAATTCTGCGAAAGCGCAGGAGGACGAAAGCAAAAATCACCCGCTCTGGACACTTTCAGCGCATGATTTGCGGCTCGGCGTGGATTCGAATGGAAAAAATCGCTTTCTGGGGCAGATCGAATCAATCGAAATTTTCCGAAACAAAAAGGACGGCACTCCGGATGCGTCTCTCTTTAGCGGAACGAATCTTGCCCCGCAGAGCATTCCCGGATCGAATTCCTGGAACGTTGCCGACGGCTGGACGATGCGAGCCAAACTGCGTCTGAAAGATCCGACCTGCTGGCAGCGCATCTTCGATAAACTGACGAGCGGCAGGCAGGACGGTTTCCTCGCCGACGTGACTCCGAATGGCGGATTACGCGTCATTTACGGAGAGGAAACGATTTTTTTCGACGAACCGCTTCCGACGGACCGGGCGTTTGAGCTGATACTGAAATTTGACTCAAAAGGACTCTTCGAAGTCCAGGTCGACGGTCAGGAACGGTTTCTTCCGGAGAGCTACTCTCTCATTTCCGACGCTTTCCGCATTACGCGCGGATACACGCTCCAGCGGTACCTTCAGGCCTGCGCCGGACGCGGAACTTACGCGATCAAGTTCAATGGATCGCTCTTCACGATTCCCGCCGAGGGACGCCCGGACTACGCAGATTACCGTCGCTGGGGATCGGGCTACTGGTGGCAGAATACCCGGCTTCCGTACTATACGATGAACGCGTCAGGGGACTTTGACCTGCAGAAACCGCTCTGGAATCAGTACACGTCCCTTCTTCCGCTCATGAAGCACCGCGTGAAAAAATACTTTGGCCCGAATGCGGAAGGCGCGTATTTGGCCGAATGCCTCTACTTCTGGGGCGACGTTTTTCCGGAAACCTACGGCATGACGCCGTGGAACGAAAAAGACGATCCTCTCCAGAACAGCCGGTGGCACAAATGGGAATTCGTCGGAGGTCTGGAACTTGCGTTCATGGCTCTGGATTACTGGGAATTCACGCAGGATGAGCGATTCCTGCGCGAGACGGCAATTCCGCTTGCGGATGAGATCACGAAATTCTTTGGTTCCTTCTACCGCGTGGACCCGCAGACGGGCAAGCTGGACATGACGCCGTCGCAGGTCGCCGAGACCTGGTGGGACTGCTCGGATCCGATGACGGAGATCTCGGGTCTTTATGCGGTCCTTCCCCGCCTGCTGGCTTTGGAAGAACGCTTCACGACGCCGGAACAGCGTGCGGCCTGGAAAGCACTTTTGGCCAGGATCCCGCCTCTTCCCGCCTGGGTCGATCCGGATGGAACGAAACGTTTGGCTCCCGCGCGGACTTTCGCGAGCAAGCATAACTGCGAGACGTGCGAGCTTTACTGCGTCTTTCCGTTCCGTCTTGTCGCCGTCGGTAAAGAAGACGCGCCGATCCCGTTCCAGCTCCGTTTCGGAGGCAAAAAAGACGCCAAAGAGATGACACCGGCGGAACTTTTGGCCTGGGAGAAAGAAAAAGCACAGACGGCGGAGTACGCGCAGCTCATGGAATACGCGAAAAACGCACTTGAGAAACGCTGGGACCGCGGTGCATACGACTGGCGGTACGACGACATCATCATGGCGTACCTTGGCGAAACGGAAAGCGCGAAAGAGTATCTCAGTACCCGTTCGAAACGGACCTGCCGAACTCAGCGTTTCCCCGCGTACTGGGCACCTCCGTTCAGCTGGGTTCCGGACCAGTGCCATGGTGCCGTGCTGATGGCGGCGCTTCAGGGACTCATCATGCAGACGGACGGCGAGCAGATCCTTCTTCTGCCGGCGTTTCCGTCGGACTGGAACGCGGAATTCAAACTTCACGCGCCGAAAAACACGGTCGTCTCGGGAATCATCAAGGCGGGAAAACTCGTTGAGTGGACCGTCTCCCCAGAATCCCGCAGAAAGGACGTCCGGATCTTTGGCGGGACAAAGTGACGGGAAACCTCGATTTTTGCTCTTGAGCGGCCGAAAAAGGTCCACATGGAAAGGGAAACGGCATGAAAAATTTCGGAAGAAACATGATTTTGGGGAGCCTGTGCTTTGCTCTCTGCCTCGGTGGGCCGGTTTTTGCGGAAAAACGGGAGTTCTCCATGACCCCGGAAACATTTCCGCCGTCTCGGGAAGTACTCAAGACGCAGGCTCCCGAGTTTCTTTCCGTCTCGACGGTCTCTCTTATTGCGTGGAATACACTGACGCGGTCAGAGTACGAGTCTGCCTACGCGCAGCTTTCCGATCCGGAATTCCTTAGCCGTTTCTCCATGAAACGCGGGTACCCTCTTGCGCCATGGTTTCCGCTTCTTTTTCCGGATACCGAGGCGGACCTCTCAAAATTTTCGGAGGAACGGATGCCCAACGGCGAACTGCTTTCAAAGAAACGGAGAATGGTCCAGCATGATGCAGACCTGACCTTTCATGAGATCCATCAGGAACAATTCCTTGTTCCGGCACTTCGCTGGAGCCGGGAAAATGGACTTCCTCTCGCATACAGGGTCTGTGCAGCCGACAGAATGCCGGTCTCGTTCCTTTTAGAGGATGGATTTCTGATCCGCCGTGTCTTTTCGGACGGGAACCTGGTTTCCGATTTTTTGGCGCGGACGATCGCCCGACAGTGCGGCCAGTCCGGTACGGAGTCCAGTTCGGATCCCGATTCGGAAACGGTCCTTCTGCTTCCGGATGATTTTCCCTGCGGACGATTGCGTGTGCGGCTGGAAAACGATGGGGCAGTCGGGGACTGCATGAGCGAATTTCAGCTTCCCTATGTCTCGATTACGGTCCGCCAGAGTACGGACGGAGAGATTTTTGCCGAAGTCAGCCACGGTCCGGCCGTGTGGACGAAGATTTGTCTTGGAGAACCAAAGGAACGTTTTTCCGAAGCGGCGCAGAAGTTTCTGAAACGCTTTGAAGCCTTGGGCGGAATCGTGAAAGAATGCATGGAACGCCCTTCAGATACCGGCGGACAGGAAGCCGAAACTGGAGATGAATGTTGCGCAGATGGTTCCTGAACAACAAAAATTTTGAAAAAAATAAG
>CAZRGJ010000354.1:3434-3709 GCA_964599445.1 uncultured Planctomycetaceae bacterium
AAATTTGGCCTGATTTCGTCTACCTTGCAAAAAAACAAAATATTGCTAAAATAGGAAGAAATGAAACTGTACGCACAAAGAAACTGACTGTTTTCTCAGTCAGCTTCAACCAAAACGCGACATAAAGGAGATTCGCCACGGCTAAGTCAAAATCCTCAAAAAATAAGAAGAAAAATCAGAATGTCGACCCGGATGTCAGGATCGTCTGCGAGAACCGCAAGGCGCGCCACGACTACGAGATTCTTGATTCTTATGAGTGCGGTATCGTTTTGGTC
>CAZRGJ010000355.1:0-3701 GCA_964599445.1 uncultured Planctomycetaceae bacterium
ATCAGGAACATCGGCATCCGGAATGACTGCGGAGATCGGAATCAGCGCAATGGCCTCTTCATCGAAAACGACCTGCGCACCAGCACACCGCATGACTTCCGTCAGAGCCTGACGCAGCGTCGTCCCATCACTCAGATCGCAATCGATCGGCGTTCGCCGCACTTTCTCAGAAAGCGCATACCTTGGGACCACTCCGGCATCCGTAAGTTCCGTTCCGTCACGCAGTTCCTTCCGTCTCTGCCCCGGCTGGGTCGGCAGTGTGCGCAGCTCCATATTTCGTGCCCGGCGTATCTTGTCGCAGAAGATCTCGACTTCCTGAATGACGGACGGAAACTGCTGGAGCGAGATCCTGCTTTTCGCGGCATTCGCAGTCAAACGGCCCACTCCGTTTCCTTCTTCCCAGAGAGACGGATGAACAAACTGCGGGATGATCTTTGCGATCTCTCCAAGTCCAGACTGTCCCGAGGCTTCCGTCGCGTACGTTGCGGCCAGATCCTCCAGTTCAAGGACCTTCCGAGTCGGTTTTTCTCCCCGTGCAGCCGCACTTCGGGCGATCTCGGCAGCTTCCCACCCCACGAGGCGCAGTGTCGAGCCGACCGAAATGAGCCCCAGATCCACGGAATGGAGTCCCGTATCCAGAGCCTCACGCAGAGTCGTTTTTTCCAGCACCAGACTCACTGAAGATTCCTGAGAGACTCCGAGTATCCCCAGTTTCCGCCAGTCCGCAGTGATCCGTTCTCCGCTCATCTGGGAGGCGAACTGCATGAGTGCGCTCACCGGTCTGCGGGAAAGCGAGATCGATTCCAGCGGGATCGCCAGTTTTTCCGCACTGCTTCTCTGCAGGTATTCCACTTCCGGAGTCGGGATCCGGAACGTCTTCATTTGGGGAAGAGGAACCGTTTCCTGGACCTCCTCCTCCCCGGGGACGGGAGCATGAAGCGTTTCATTTTTTTCTGAAGACTCTTCGGCCTCCATTTGCACTCCCTCCTCACCGTCTGCCGAATCCGAATGCGAAATACCTCCCATCTTCCGATCTTCAGTGCTCTCCGTCACTTTTTCGCTCATTTCCGCCGCCGAATCAAAATTCAGGACCGGATCATCTCCCGAATAGACACGTGAGCGTTTTTTTCGATTGAAGACCAGCGCATCCGGATCGGATCCCGAAAGAGTTTCCTCCGAAACATTTCCTGAAACCGTTTCTCCCGAACCTGCGTTCTCCGGATTCTCCGAGTTACCGCGCAATTCAGCGTCTTCCTCATCCGGAGTTCCAAGTCCATCGGTACCGTCCCCGTCTCCCAGTGTGTTCTCTGAACCGGCCTCATCCTCGTTTCCAGAGGATTCACGAAGTCCATCCGGAAATTCTGCATTTTCCAGTACGGATCCCGTCCCCAGATCCTCGGAAAGTTTCTTTCCAAGTGCACCTTGCATGACGTTCTGGAGCGGATCGGAATCAACCCCTGCACCAGGCTCCGCCCCACTTTCGGAATCCGCGACATCAGCATCTGGATCGGGAGCGGAATTCAACGTTCCGGACCTCAAGGGATCTTCAGACTCCATCCCCATGCGTTCCGGCGATTCTGTCCCCCCCACGGCATCCGGTTTTTCCTCACTGGTTCTGTTTTCGTCAGCTTCAGGATCGGCAGTCCCCGCTTCCTGTCCCTGCTCCGTTTCGTCAGCTCGAATATTTGGCGAATCTTTCAAAATTTCTTCCGAAATATCGACCGTCCCGTTTTCATCCTCACCGGCAGACCGACTTTCCGAAGCGTCCGGCAATTCCAGCTCAAGTACCATTTCTCTTCCATCTTTCTTTAAAAAGGAGAAGAGAAGAACACCCGCAAGAAAGATCCCCGCAGCCACGCATCCCATGACGAACATCAATCCGCGCGGCGTCCATCCCGGAGCAGTCGTTCCCTCAAATTCAAATTCCGCATCCTCATTTTCCGCCGCATCTTCCGCATTTCCCAGTCCTTCCGCAAGGTCTGCACTGCCGGAATACGGCCAGGATGGGATCTCATCCTCCATGCGGCCATTTCCTCTTTTGGAAGCCGAAAATTCAGAAAACGACGGAATGTCCAGCTCAGCGTTTCTCATTTCCTCTGCATCAGATCCCGAAACTGGCGGCGGTGCCGGGATCGCTGCGGAATGATTCACCGCTGAAGGATCTTTCGCAGACGGCACATCCTGAATGGAATGCAGAAGTCCCATCTCCGTTTCCGTTCCTCCAGTCTCGAACTGTCCGCCATTTCGTTCGTCTGATTCGGAAAGAGAGAGAGGAGCCACTCCCAAAAACGGTTTGAGCGCAGGTTCGTTTTCCAAAACGGCACTCTCCTGCCGTTCTGTACTCTCTTCATTTTCTGTTTTTTCTACGAGGACCATGCTTTCGCATTTCGGACACGGAATGATCTGTCCCAGCCGGGATCCATCATAGAAACGGATCCTGGCTCCGCATGTCGTGCAGTTGACGTAAAAAAGAGTTTTTTTCATATTCTGCGCCTACCTTCCCCTCTACTCACCTACTCGACCCGAAATGAAAGTCCATCGCTTGCGCGCAGATCCAGATAGTAGATCCTGCCCGGCTGAAGTTTCTGGGAGGGTGCCTCACCATGAATTGCCTGGATGCCCAGCTCCTTCTGTCTCACCCGATCATTGGAGATCGCCCAAAAGTTCTCCCAGATCTCCTTTTCGAAAGCAAGAACTTCCTCCTCTTTATCGGAACTTCGGTAAACCTGCGGAATATGGCCTTCCTGATCGACACGAAATCCCTGGGAAGGTGCCTGATCCTCCCCGAAGATCCTCTGAAAAGAAACGAGAGAACGGTTTCTGAGCAGATCGGCCGTTTCGATGAAGATCTGCTCAAACTTGACGACCAGTGCATCCACGTAGACCATGTCTCCCGCGACGACGAACTCGGCGGGTTTCGCAACGATGGCCCCCGTGACGGGATCAAATTCCGTGAATCGGATCTTCGTCTCAAGAATTTTTCCGGGAACCTCCGGATCTTCGGTCTGCTCAAGCACTTCGATCCGGGCGGTGCGAAAATCCCGCATCAGGTAATGATTCGCGATACTCAGCTTCTGATTCTCCTGAGTCAGATCCTGATTCTCCCGGCCAAGCTCCTCATTCGCCTTCACGAGCATCTCATTCTCGCTCCGAAGTTCCCCCAATTTCTGAAAGGCGGTCCTGCTGGTCTGGGAAAAGTTCTGCACCAGGAAAAGTCCGCAGCAAAGCAAAGCCAGAATGACGATACACTGGGTCAGTAAATTCTTCATAAAAAAATCCCGCAAAAAAATCCTCTTTGACCACTCTGTCCTTTGGAATTTTCGTCATCCCGCCACCCATTTCTTTACAGAATTGGGCCAAACCTCTCCACCTCTCTTTCCCGCAAAGCGCAAAGTCACCGCAATACGCAGAATTTACAAAAAAATTGCAGTTCGAAAGCCCATTAGCTCCCTTTTGGAAATAAAAGTTGACGTTTGGTTCACAAAAAAAGAAAAAAATTTCAAAAAAATCACAAAATTAGGGGGGGGAGTTCTTGATTTTTCAGACCTTTTGGAGTATGCTTTAAATATTCATCGGCAGAATTCCCGGAATTTGCCCCGAAACTGCCGCAGCTCGTCGCGATGCATCGTGTTCCGGACGGCGTCGTTTCCCTTCAGTATTTTCGTTTTTGAATACGGATTACCCCAATTATGGCCAAGGCA
>CAZRGJ010000356.1:0-3677 GCA_964599445.1 uncultured Planctomycetaceae bacterium
CATGGTCTGGATCATCACGGACCACGCCGGCGGTTTCCAGAATGCGGTCTCGACCATTCAGACGAATTATCCCGTCCACCTCGGCGGTAAACTTCCGCCATGGTACATCATCGCGGCCGCAACGTTCATGACTTCATTCGGAGTCTGGGGACTCCCGCAGATGGTCCAGAAATTCTATGCCATCAAGGACGAAAAACAGATCCTCCGCGCCGCGATCGTCACGACGCTCTTCTCGTTCATCGTCGTTTTTGCCGGATACTTCAACGGCAGCATGATGCACATTTTCTACGAACCGCCGGCGGTCGTTCAGACGCAGGAAGAGGCTGCCGCATATGAAACGCGCCTTCAGAAAGAGACCGGAAAACTCGACGAAGCCGGAAAAATCATCCCGGTTCCCGCTCCGTACACGGTCAACGAAGACGGAAGTCAGAAAAAAGGCCCGAACGGTCAGCCGGTCATCGCGTATGATGAACTCGTTCCGCGTCTGCTCAAGAGTCAGCTGCCCCCGGTGCTCATGGCGGTCATCGTCGTGCTGGTCCTTTCCGCCACGATGTCGACGCTTTCGTCGCTGATCCTTGTTTCGTCGAGCGCCATCGCCATCGACCTCTACAAAGAACACGCGCACCTGGATGAATCCTCCCAGAAACCGCTCTATCTGATCCGGTTTCTGAACGGTTTGTTCATCCTCATTTCCGCGCTGATGGCACTGCTGAAATTCTCGTTCATTGTCGTCATGATGTCCCTTTCCTGGGGCGCGGTTGCCGGG
The DNA here is from genome assembly GCA_964599445.1 of uncultured Planctomycetaceae bacterium. Lineage (GTDB taxonomy): Bacteria > Planctomycetota > Planctomycetia > Pirellulales > Thermoguttaceae > RGIG3701. Next base: position 767 of record CAZRGJ010000356.1, read on the forward strand.
GCGTTTATGGCTCCGTACCTCTACTCGCTCTACTGGAAGCGCATGAACAAATACGGTGCCGCTGCAGGAATGGTGACGGGACTCACGACGAACATCGTCCTCTTCATGCTTGGCGTCAACGCAACGTTGGCGGCTTCCTGTGCGATCCTGCTGCCGTTTGCCGTCATTCCGGTCGTGACGCTCTGTACGCCCGCACCGGAAAAGGAAACCGTCGAACTGGCGTTCCGTAAATAGACAAAATCGCGCTCCGAAATTTCGGAGAGTCGTGTAGAAAATTTCAAAACCGGGGAGCTTTTCGCTTTGGAAAACCGTTAAATACAAAAGATCCCGAAACGGAAAGTCCCCCGATCTCAAACTGAAGACAGGGGAAGAAAAACCATGCCTCCACACTATATTTTTGAAATGAACCGCGTTGGAAAACGCTATGGCGAAAAAGTCGTCCTGCAGAATATCAGCCTGATGTTCTACTATGGCGCGAAGATCGGCATCGTCGGCGAAAACGGAGCCGGAAAGTCCACGCTGCTGAAGATCATGGCGGGGATCGACACGGACATCGACGGCGAAACGAAACTCGCGAAAGGAATGACCGTCCGCTACGTCGCGCAGGAGCCGGAACTCGATCTGGACGCCACGGTCCGCGAGAATCTCATGACCGCCCTGAAGCCCATCACGAGCAAGATCGACCGATTCAACGAGATCTCCGTCCTCATGGGCGACCCGGACCAGGAAGCCAATTTCGACAAACTCATGGAAGAAATGGGGGAACTTCAGGAAGCGATCGACGCGGTGGACGGCTGGAATCTCGACCATCAGATCGACATGGCGGCCGACGCGCTCGTTCTCCCGCCGGATGATGCCATCGTGCGGAAGCTCTCCGGAGGGGAACGCCGCCGCGTCGCCCTCTGCATGGCACTCCTGGAGAAACCGGACCTTCTGCTCCTCGACGAACCGACGAACCACCTGGACGCCGAGACGATCCAGTGGCTCGAAGGTACCCTGCGCGACTACCCCGGCACGGTCATCATCGTGACGCACGACCGGTACTTCCTCGACAACGTGACGAAATGGATCCTCGAGCTGGAAAACACCATCGGCATCCCGTTCGAGGGGAACTATTCCAGCTGGCTCGCTCAGAAAGCGGAACTTCTCCGCGTCATCGAAAAGAAGGAGACCCAGCGCCAAAAAACGCTTCAGCGCGAACTCGAGTGGATCCAGATGGCCCACAAAGGACGCAAACAGAAAAACGAAGCGCGAATCAAATCCTACGAACAGCTCGCAAGCCAGCAGACCATCGACGATAAAAGCGACGCCATCATCCAGATCGCGCCCGGTCCGCGTCTCGGCGAAAAAGTCCTTCAGCTCGACGGCGTTTCCAAGGGATTCAACATCGCGGGGAATGAGATCCGGCTTCTGGACGACGTCTCCTTCAACGTTCCGCGCGGCGCAGTCGTCGGTGTCATTGGTCCGAACGGGACCGGCAAAACGACGCTTTTCCGCATGATCACCGGCGAGGAAACTCCCGATTCCGGCACGATCAGCATCGGGGATACCGTCTCGCTGGCGCACGTGGACCAGCACCGCGACGCACTGGACGACTCGAAGACAATCTTTGAGGAGATCACCGACGGAAAGGACGTCATCGAGCTGGGCAAGGTAAAGATGAACAGCCGCGCGTATGTTTCCCGCTTTAATTTCCGCGGGACGCAGCAGTCGAAGCTCGTCGGGCAGTGTTCCGGCGGTGAGCGTAACCGGGTGCATCTCGCGAAACTCCTGCGCCGCGGCGGAAACGTGATCCTGCTCGACGAACCGACGAACGACCTGGACGTGAACACCATGCGCGTTCTGGAACAGGCGATCCTCGATTTCAGCGGCTGCGTGATCGTCATCAGCCACGACCGATTCTTCCTGGACCGCATCTGCACGCACATGCTCGTCTACGAAGGCGACGGCAAAGTCCGCTGGTTTGAAGGAAACTTCGCCGAGTACGAAGAAATGCTCCGCGCGCAGGATCCCTCGCGATTCACCAACCGACGCAGCAAGTATAAGAAGATCGTCCGCTGATCCTCTCAAATACAAAATACCCCGCGCAGACTTCTTCACTCTGCGCGGGGTACTAGTGGCCAACAAAACTTTTCCTTCATCCGCCTTTTAATGACTGATGCTGGGGATATTCGGTAAAGTAAGGTTGTTTCTTCGTTTGGAAGTTCGATTTTGTTGAGCAGATCTCTTCCTTTGGATATGTTCTTCTGAACTACAACTCGTCTTAGCTTGGAATCTCCTCTTCCTCTTCCTCTTCCTCCTCCTCTTCCTCATACTCATATTCATACTGAGTAGGTTCAGGTTCTTTCGGCTTAACTATTAAACGACGGCCATATCTGCACTCAGAACATCTTCCACTGCCGTTACAGTATGTACAGGGAGAACGGGAGTCGATTGGAAGAAGCACAGGGTCAGATGTTGGTACAATATGTCCAAAAGGAAATCCGCCTCTGTGGTCCAATGCTCCGCACCCCTTACACGGGTTACACACCCCACCTTTACATGTAAATTCGCTACAGTCCTCTAGGCGATTCGTAATTACAGAACCAATACATCGAGAACAATAACCGCTGGCTTTACAGTACTCACAATATGCCCCTGGCGGGTAGTCCAACAGACCATCTCCAAGGCACTCTGCGCATCGTCTCGTTCCTTGGCAATAAAGACACTCTTCTTCCTCTTCTTCGAGCTGGCAGCCGGTCAGAGAGAGCATTCCTGCGAAAAATGTCAGGAACATCAGCATGGAATAATATTTTCTGTGTTTCATGTTATTTGTCCTTGTCAGAATCGGTTTGCTCAGGTGTTTTTTTCTGGATTGCGATCGGAATATTTTTATTTTTGGTTGTTCATATAGGCCAAAGCCTTGTTGTAA
>CAZRGJ010000357.1:0-3676 GCA_964599445.1 uncultured Planctomycetaceae bacterium
GTCTGAGCTTGGCAGTGCGGATGATGCGAAAACGAATGACGCAGACAATAATATCAACGCGGAATATGATTTCCTTCCGAGTGCGGACAGTATTCTGAAAGAGATCGTACCTGCGAGTTTCAAAACGAAGCTGTTCAAGTGTTTCCTTGACGCGGCCGTTTGCGAGCAGATCGCGCGAATGGTAGCGATGAAGGCGGCAACTGAAAACGCCGATGCGATGATTCAGACTCTTACGATGGCGGTGAACCGTTCGCGTCAGAGTCAGATTACGGGCGAACTCACCGAGCTTATCGGTGGTGTCGAAGCTCTTAAATGAGCGGCTCCGGCGTCCTGGTCTTTTCATTTGGAGAGACCGGGGGCGAACGCGATCGTTTGATATTCAAATTTGTCCAAAACATCAACGCACGGATCATTCCGCTGCATCATAGAAAGAACATATTATGTCAAGTAACATCGGTCATATTACTCAGGTCATCGGCTCCACGTTTGACGTGGAATTTGCCGAAGACTCGCTTCCCGCGATCTACAACGCGGTGAAAATTGAATCGGAGAAAAACGGTGTGAAACTGAATCTTACCGGTGAAGTTCAGCAGCACCTCGGCAGCGGTCGTGTCCGCTGTGTCGCTCTGGGTTCCACGGACGGTCTGATCCGCGGTCTGGAGTGCGTCGACACCGGCGCACCGGTGACGGTTCCGGTCGGTCCGGAAACGGTTGGCCGTGTCTTCAATCTTCTTGGCGAGCCGATCGACAACCGCGGCCCAGTCAAGGCGAAGGCCTTCTCTCCGATCCATCGTGATGCCCCGAAAATTGCCGACCTTTCCACGAAGACGGAAATTTTCGAAACCGGTATTAAGGTCATCGACCTTCTGACGCCGTTTGTCCGCGGTGGTAAAGCGGGTCTGTTCGGCGGTGCCGGTCTTGGCAAAACGGTCATCATTCAGGAACTTATTGCGCGTATCGCGTCTGCTCACGGCGGTTACTCCGTGTTCGCCGGCGTTGGTGAACGTACGCGTGAAGGAAACGATCTTTGGCTTGAGCTTCAGGAAGCCGCCATTGGTCAGACCGGCAAACACGTTATCGACCAGACCTGCATGGTGTTTGGTCAGATGAACGAGCCGCCGGGAGCACGTCTCCGCGTCGCCCTTTCCGCACTGACGATGGCGGAATACTTCCGCGATCAGTCCGGAATGGACGTTCTTCTGTTCGTGGACAACATTTTCCGTTTCTCCCAGGCGGGTTCAGAAGTGTCCGCACTTCTCGGCCGTATGCCGTCTGCCGTGGGTTACCAGCCGACGCTGGCCAGCGAAATGGGTGCTCTCCAGGAACGAATCACCTCGACGGAAAAAGGTGCCATTACTTCGGTGCAGGCCGTTTACGTGCCCGCCGACGACCCGACTGACCCGGCTCCGGCCACGGCTTTCGGTCAGCTGGACGCTTTCGTCTATCTGGAACGTGCGATTTCCGAAAAGGGTATTTACCCGGCAGTCGACCCGCTTGCGTCTTCCAGCCGTGTTCTCGACCCGCAGTACGTCGGCGACGAGCACTACCAGTGCGCCCGCCGCGTTCAGTCGACGCTCCAGCGTTACCGTGAGCTTCAGGACATCATCGCCATTCTGGGTGTTGACGAACTGAGCGAAGCGGACAAACTGGTCGTCCATCGCGCGCGCCGTATGGAACGTTTCCTCTCCCAGCCGTTCCTCGTTGCCGAAGCATTCACCGGCAAGAAGGGCGAGATTACGCCTCTGAAAGAGACGATCCGCAGCTTCAACGAGATCTACGAAGGCAAATGGGATCACCTGCCCGAATCCGCTTTCATGTATGTCGGCGGCATCGAACAGGCTGCGGAACAGGCTGAAAGAATGGAAGCGGCGGCGAAGAAATAGTTTCGTTGTTCAATCCGGCGGGGACTGTCTTTGGCGGTTCCCGCAGAACCCAGGAACTCCCGTGACGGGAATTGGAGTCTAAAATGGAAATCAAATGCATCGTGGTCACGCCTGAAAAGGTGGTTTTGGAGAAGAGTGCTGAATTCGTCTCTTTGCCGCTTTATGATGGCGACTATGGTATCGCATTCAATCACACTCCGGTCATTGGTCGTTTGGGAGCTGGTGAACTTCGTATCCGGAACGGAGAGAACACGGATTCGTATTTTGTCTCGAGCGGTTTTGTTGAGGTTTTGAACAATTCCGTTACGCTGATGACGAGCCGTGCAGTCCCGGTAGCCCAGATCACGAAGGAGACTGCTGAACAGGCATTTGCCGAAGCATCCGCTAAACCGGCTTCCACGGCGGAAGAGGTTGAGCTGCGAAACGCGGCGCTTCAGTCGGCGAGAGCCATGTTGCGCATCGTGAACAAATAGTTTAGTTCGCACGCATACCGAGGACCAGAGCGATCTGGTCCTTTTTTTTGATGAGAACTGTTTCTGTAGGGCGAGTTTTTCGAAAACTCAAGCCGGGAGCAAGAGATAGACACCAGACGCGAAATTTTGAGGCAGGATAACAGGGATGGAAATGCGTGTTTTGAAGCTGAATGAGATCCGAAAAGTGCGCGGAGCGGCCAACGCACTGGGGATTTTGCCGTTAGTTTTTTTCTACTGGCTCTTGCGTGTTGTTTTTATGATGGTGACCCGACGATCGAAAAATTTCCTTCGTGGAAATATCTGGTCCTGTTTCTTTCGGGGGTCGTGCTTGAATTTTACGCTCATTTGTGTTTGATGCTTTTCGGATCCGAAACCGAGAAATCTTGCGCAGGGAATGCTGGCGGTCTGGCTGTCCTGGTTTCTTTCATTGGCCGCGTGGTTTGGAGCTTTTTTTCATGGCGGAGTCGGCGTTGATTTGTTATGTGTTCCGCTGGTTGTCTTGAAGGTTTTCTGGATATTGCCGTTCCTTCTTTTTATGAATGCCATTTCGCGTTTGACGCAGAGTCGGCTGGCAGCTCTAGTCGTATGGGGAGGTTTAGTTGGTTTTTTCGGAGGAATCGTTACCGCAATCGTATTCGAGAGTGAGCTGTTCGCTCTTGGCGGATTCTTTTTTTCTGTTTTCTGCCTTACCTGCGTACTCCCCCTGCTTCTCTGTCTGAGTCTGCGGAAATTTGCCAGAGAACGGGAAGCGGAATCTGCTTTCGGTATGGCATTGAATATGGGGAAACTGGAAGATGGTTCCTGTGTGCCGTCGGTGTCTGTTTGGGAATCGGAGGCTGGAAGAGTGAGGCTTTCGGAGTTCACATTGGCGGAAATACGCGGGTTGAAGCTCGCTTCGCGGGGAATTGCGTTTCTGCTTGCGAGCGCAGTCTGCGTGCTTTGGAGTACGGTGACGCTTTTCACGGCTCATGACACGGAGTTCGCCCTGAAACTCGTTCGCTGGGGATTTCCCTGTGCGTACATTTTTCTGCTGACCGGCGGAAGTTTACTTTGCGCACTGCCGAAACTATTCCGGATGAAATTCCGAGCTGTACTTCTGTTTGGAATTTTTCTGGCGGCCGTCGCGGAATTTGTTGGTCTCCCGCTTATGGAGATCCACCTGGAATCATTGATTGGCGGAGGTGTGCTGGTTCTGGGAGGAAGTCTTTTCTTTGGGGTTTCGCTCTCTCTTTTTCTGTCGCCCCTTCTCCGGATGGCAGAGCAGATGACCGCAGGCAGCGAGGCCGTTCTTTATGGAAAATGCCGGGCGGCTTTTGAGAT
>CAZRGJ010000358.1:0-3637 GCA_964599445.1 uncultured Planctomycetaceae bacterium
GCAGGATCGCGGAAAGACGGCCGAGCTGTTCATCAGACGCTCCCAGCTTCTCTGAACGGGCAAGGATCGTTTCGATCGTCGAATTCACGTCGCCGTTCATAAAGTACATTTCCAGAGGCATAGGCGTCCAAAGGAGCTGGGCACCATAGCTATTCTGGTTTTCGTCGACATAAGCACCGGCAAGCGTCGTGAAAGTCTCTGCCATCGCTTCCGGATCGAAGTACTCCAGAAGGTCGGCATTCGTATTCGCATTGATTTTGTCCGAAAGATACGGAATAGCCGTAGTCGGATCAAAATCCTGAGTCGCCTGGAGACCGGAACCTTCGTAAGAAACGAGGAAGTCACCGTCCGCATCCATCGCGACATTGGAACTGACCGTAGAACCGGCAACCGTAAACCAATGAACAACAGATTCCGAATCGAACGAACCACTGTTCGCACGATATGCAGTACGAAGTTCCTGCAGCTCACCAGCGTCCAAAGCCGTTCCTTCATAATTCCACTTGAACTGCGAGACCAGCGACATGTAGGCCGTCTGACCGGCAGCGTCCGTTCCGGCATCATTGATCCACCCAACGGCAAACTGACCGATCTTGTTGAACGTGACCGACGCATTACGGCCAGTACCAACTTCGCTCGGATCTGTGAGCGCAGAGAAGGTCGTCGCATTGGTGTCGTCCGTGGAATATCCGTAGAGACGATAGTAAACACCGCCGCGCAGTGAAGCCTCGTTCGGATTCAGTACACTTTCCTCGCCCGCCGTGGTCCAGTCCCAGCCAACGACGATCTGACGTCCATCGGGAGACATCGCAACGACCGGACGGTTCGCTTCACCAGTCTCTTCAATATCAACGCGGATCTCATCACCGACACGGTTGCCGTAGCTGTCGTAGCGCTGCATGAAAATACCGTTCAGATAGGAGAGCGTCTGCGACTTGCCGGACCACACGACCGTGAAATTACCGTCGGCATCCATCGCGATGCTCGAATCCTGCTGCGGGTCGGTATCAAACGAGTTGACTTTCAGCGCGTCGCTCGTGACCTTCACCCCATTACCGTCATTCAGCAGTTCATATTTGTGAACGCCGTCTTCCATCCCGGTGTAGATCTTGTACATCGAGGCGGAGAACATACGCGCGTAAATATCCGTCTTACTTCCGGGATTCTGCGTCTGGATCACATCACTGGTCCACGTCACGACAAAATCACCGTCTGCATCCATCGCGACACTGGCGTTTTCCTGCGTCGTTGCGGTGTAGAGCTTCGATTTATTGTTAAACGTATCGTCCTTAAGCGGATTCACGCGGAATTCCGTACTGTTCTGCTTCAGCGTCACGACGTGCCCGGCCTTCGCGTTCGCGTCGAGCAGGTTCGTCTTCGCGTTCCCCAGTTCATCCGGCTCCCGTTCAAAATTCGACTCGGTGACCGTGTTCATTTCCGTAAGGATCAGTTCCGGCATATCCTGCTTGCCGCTGGAATTGATGTACGTAATGTCGAAACCGATGAAATTCTCGCCGAGACCGTAGACCGGGACGACGCTGATCTCGTAATTCGGCTGTCGGACTTCTTCAATTTCTCCAACAGGTCCAATCGTTTCCGAATACAGATTGCTCGGATCGAAAAACGTGGATCCCTGCACACGGTCCGTCTGAACCGTCGCGAACATATCGGAGATCGCTTCGGCAGTCTTGGCGATGTCGATGCCATCATACCCGATCACATTGCCGTTGCGGTCCGTCTTTTCCTTGTAGGCGACGAACACTTCGTACGTTTCCGGCTTACGGACCAGTTCCGAGACCGCATTGGGCAGGAAGGTGCCAAGCTCCTCGTAAGCATCCGCATAACTCATGTCGGCACGGCAGTCAAGAAGCTGCGCAAAATCCGCATTGGGATACGCAGCTTCAAGATTCTTCACGCTGTACTCGATCTGGAACTCGGTGTTCGTCACGGCCGTAACCGTCACGTTTCCTTCACCAAAGATACTTTCGAGAGCCGTCTGGATGTTCTTCGCATTGCGAATACCCGTCACGACCTCACTCAGATCCTCCGTCTCACGGCCATTTGTCGTGAGAGTGATCTCGTCATCAACATCGTCAAAAACGAACGTCGCCGAACGGCCCTGGAACGAAATATCGTAGATCGCCGTAATGCCGGTAATGGCATTCAACGGATCATGAGCGTTTTCCGAAGACGTGTGGATCGTCTCCAGCGTGTTGAACTTGAGCGTCTGCACGTACGTGTCGCCGGTCTGGAACTTCAGACTGTAGAGCATGTCGCCGTCCGCGATCTTCGACTCATCCAGCGTCACGCGCTGGACCTCATCGGTGAAATACCGGCCGTAGATATTGTAGTCGATGACCGACTCACCCGTCTTGGGATCGACATAGGCCTCCAGATCCACATCGATCTGCTGGCCAAGATCGTTCGTATAGAAACCGTCAATATAGTTGCGGTCGGTAAACAGATGGAGCTGTCCGTCCTGATCGTACCAGCCGACATTGCGGTTCGCCGTGTTGCGGTAGATGTTATCTCCGCGCGTCCAGACCACGACAAAATCGCCGTCTGCGTCTACACCGACGATACTGCCGTTGGCCTCGGTCGTCTGATTTTCGCTGTACTCGGTATTCACCAGAATGTCGGTGGGAGTGTTTGGCGTCACCGACAGCAGAATACGATCTTCCAGAGAGTCCATCGCCAGTTTGCGGCTGAGCTTCTGGGGTGTATTTTTTGGGGAAGCCTTTTTCGCAGAAGCGGCAAAAACTTCACGTAACGATGACAGATTCAAAAGTGACATCTTAGGTTCCTTTGTCTTTAAACAAACGACGAAAAGCCCGGCACACCCCGCCCCTTTGGGGTCCGGATGTCCGTAACTCTTCACTTCCAGTTAATTTCCCCGATACATTCCGCACTTTCTCCGAATTCCCTGCCTCGGGATGCCCCCCTGAACGGGAAAAACGAAAACGTTTCGGAAATGGAATCTGGTGAATCCTGTAAAATATTCTCTTCAGCGAGGGCACGGCCTCCCCGAAAAGCCCCCGATAATGATGAAATTATCGGCAAAACTGTACAAAGTCTCAAAACCTTCACCTCCAAAAAATCAAATTTGATGAAAATTTGATCCGATGCGCACGTCTTAGTACGCTTAACAGGTAAAGTTTTTCTAATCGTTCGACTGTACCCACCACGCAAGGTTTTCCATGGTCAGCGCGTCGTAGCACTTGGGCTGATTGGGCGTCAGGAGTGCCGCGCGGTGCATTCCCGGGATCAGATCCAGGTCAAACACCTCCTCGCAGCCCTGCTCAAACGTGAACATTCCCTCGACGGCACCCGTGAGTATATTTATTACTACTACGCCACAATGGGTCTGATTGTTCATTTTTCGTATCTGGGAATAATTTTCGGCATTCGGCGAGACCAGTGAAAGGCCAACGACCGCATAATTTCCCCAGAATGCCAGACCTCTCGCAATACCCGGCAGGTAACTGACGGTCTTCGTCTCGCACGTCCCCGGATGCATGACGCAAAGCTGTCCCCGCGCCGAATTCAGGAACCAGAGGCACTCTTTGTACCACGTGGGAGAGTGCGGCCGCATCAGACCGTCCATGATGATCTCGTTTTTCCGCGCATCGATCAGGAC
>CAZRGJ010000359.1:0-3630 GCA_964599445.1 uncultured Planctomycetaceae bacterium
TCCCCTCATTTTTCAGAATGACCGTGCTTTTTCCGTACGTTTTGCTATCCGTATCGACACAGGTTAGGACCCGGCCCACGTATCTTGACGCATCCGTTCCAAGATTGACTTCTACCATCCCATTCACCGCCTCCTCATTCGAGACGGTGGCCGTGTCGATGAAGCGGGGCGTCTGGACCCCGTACATGTCCTCAAGAAGACTGTTTCCATGGATCGGCGAACCAGTTTCCCCGGTACCGCGGATGATCTGCATGACCGTATCGTGAAGCATCGCATCCGGATCCACCGTCGATTCCCCCAGCTGACGGTTCTGCTCGGCAGCATCGCGGAGCTGCTCCGTCGTGAGCAGGAACGTGACGGCAGTCAAACTGACCATGGCGAGAAGCGCAAGAACTATCATCAAAACCATTCCGCGCCGACGTGTGGAAACTGCATTCTGAACCATGTTCGAAACCCTATCGTTAAATTTTACTCTTCTGTAAAACTTTTCTATTCACCCCAAAAAACGGATCAATCCCTCTCTCCGCCGCCGCGCAGATTTATCGGAACGACCTGCGTGTACGCTCCGAGCACCCCGCCCGGCGTCAGGATCTGTCCGGAACCACTACCTGTCCACTGCGGTCCGCGAAGTGTCAGGTAGATAGATCCGCCGTCATTGTACATGCTCGAGATATGGTACCAGTGCGCATGAGACGCGGAATTCGTTCCGTTCGAATCCATCAGGTAGACGTACTCGCCCGCGCGGATCTCTTCCTGGTACTCTTCCGAAAGGGAGGTGATCCGGGCATACACATTCCCGAAATCATCGCGGATGCTGTCCACATTTGCCGAAATGTAGGACGTTCCCTTGGTGCTTCGGCGGCAGGTCACTGCGGCAGAAACTTCGCAGTAATTGGATGACAGACGGCGGATCGTGCCGATCCAGGTATAGTCGCCGTTAAGCGTCTTGTCGTAATGCGGCGGATTGTTTTCCAGGTCCCGTCCTTCATTATTCTGACGAATGTGGTCCGAACAGTTGAAATCTTCACTATTCGTGTCCGTATCATTCCGGTTCTGCGTCCCGCGGATCTGTCCCGGCATCCAATTGTAGTAGGCGATGCTCCCTGCATTTGAAGATTCCACATCCTCCATCCAGTTCTGCGTCACCATCGTCTCCAGAGCAGCCCGGCCGCAGTTCGCCGCCATGTCTGCGCGAAAGGAGTTCATCACCAGCTGCTCACTCAGCGCGATCGCGCCCGCGATACCGAAAATGCCGATCATGATGACCGACGTGGAGACCAGGACCTCCAAGAGCGTGAAGCCGCTTTTTCGTGAATTCATTCGCTGCATCAGTTGCCTCCTTTCAGGATCCGCTCGCTCGCATTGTACCGGGCTTCCGTGACGTTCCCAACGCGGCTGTTTCCGGTTCCGGAGAACGCATTATTCGCCGCAGTCGTGACCATGCCCGTCCGCGGATTCACCACGACCCAGAAGGAATCCGGACTCTGAATATTTGAATGTCCGTCTTCCGCAAGCGTGTTCCCGCTGTAGATCATCCGTTCCCAGCTCCCGACTAGAATGTAGATGCGGGAATCCGACTGGGTATCCAGATCCATCTTCGTCCCGCTGATGTACAGGGAAGCTGTGCCGTCCGGATTGAAAATGATGCTCGGCGGGAATCGCCGCATACTGTTCCCGGAGACGCTGTTCAGTACACCGCTCCACTGGCCGGTCCCGACACCGCTGAAGAAAAGGTCCACGATGTACCCCTTCGGCAGCGTGTAGGCGGACTCCAGACCGAGTGCCTTCGCAAACGCATTGTTCACCTCAGAGACCGGGAAGTAATTCACCGTGCAATATCGGTCCGTCTCGGAGCCGAACTGGCTGAAATCATAGTGCAGCTGTTCTCCGTCGATGGAATCATACCATGCCTGGCTGTTGAGCGTGTTCCCCGACTGGTTCGTCACGATAAAACGCGGTCCCGAAAAGTTCAGCTGGACCGAATCCCCGCGTTTGAGCGTCGGAAGATTCCCGGTATTCACCGTGATCGAACTGCCGCTGAGAGAATACGTCGTCGTGACGCTCGGCGGTGCCGTAAGCTGTTCAACGGAAATGCACGCGTACTTGTATTCGTCATGGAACGGGACCAGCGCAACACCACAGGGCCGTCCCAGACGCACCGCACGCGCACGCGCCGACTCCAGAGCCGACTGCACGCCGCGGGCACACTCTCTCCCCACACGGCTCTCCGCCACAGGAGCCAGAACCGGAACCGAAACGGCCATGATGACCATCATGATCCCAACGACCACCAGGATCTCAATGAGCGTCATCCCCCGGCGTACTGATGCAGAGATCGGCGTACCGTGCGGGATCGTCTCTTTCTTATTCAAAATGGAACTTTTCATCGGCATCGGTCAGCTTCTTTAAAGGTTGTGGTTGGTGATGTTGTCGTAGTACATCGCGGTTTCTTTTGTCGAATCGGAAGAACCGCCCTCTCCCGGAGAACCGGTACTCTGATTGCCCGTCGGTTTGGAACTGTTCTGCGACATGAGGATCCCGCGCGCACGGTCCGGTCCGCAGGAATAGATCAGCGGAAAGACGGCGTATCCTCCGGAATCGACCTGTGCGGGATCAAACGGATCGGCATCCACACCGTTCTGGATCTTCGAGATCGCCCCATTATTGTCATCGTAATGTCCGGCCGGCCAGCGAATGAAGTAGATCGGCGTTCCCCAGCCGTCCACGAACTCGTTCAGTCCGTTACCGTCCGTATCCGCGATCTCCATGCTCGTGAACGCAGAATCCGCCTCCGGCATCGACATCACGATCTGGTAAAGAAGCTCTGCAGAGGGGAATTCCGACGTATTTCGGTCCCCCTGCCGACTGGCCGCTACGACACGGCGAGGCGAGTAATCCGCATGGACCTCTTCCCAATGATCCGGAAGCTCGTACCGCTGAAGCTGGCGGAGATTGGTCAGACGCTGTTCCGGCGTCCTCCCCGGCACACGCCGGTATTGATACGACGCATACTTCTCCATCACAAAACGGTTCAGCTTGCGGATCGTAGCCCGCGTTCTCGTTTCACGCGCCATGTTGTCCGCCACACGCATTCCGGACGCACTGATCCCCAGAAGCGTACCGAGAAGCGCAACGACCACCAGCATTTCCATGAGCGTAAAAGCGGTGCGTTTTGAGTTCATGCCATGTCCTTTCCAGTTAAACGGAAAACGAAACAGGATCCAGAGCCGGTCGAAACTCAGTCAAGCAGGTCCTTGACTGTTTTCTTGCCAAAGTTCACGATATTGTCTGCCGTGGCGGCGTTGATCCCGCCTTCTTCCACTTCGACGTTCCCTTTCTGACCCCAGTCATCATCAAGACCGGCAGAAATGATCTGGTACGATTCCGGATTATAGTAATTTCCGCTCTCATCGCCGTACGCCACATAGGTGCTGCCCGGATAGTACGTTTTCTTACCTGTCGCGCCGCGGGCTTTCAGGTAAATGTACGGTTCCGTGCACCCTTCCGGCAGATAGCGGTAGTTGCTCGAAACGCGAGCCGGGTCAAATTCGAAAAATCCTCGGGTCAAACTGCCGTTGTTCTTGAGACTTTCCGGACTGCTGCCGAAGGGATTGCGCGGATTCGCATTGT
>CAZRGJ010000360.1:0-317 GCA_964599445.1 uncultured Planctomycetaceae bacterium
AGCACCGCATGAGGAGATACGGTCCCCAGTTCAGTGCCATGACGTCCAGATTCACGTCCGAAGACGGAATGACGGCACACGAACTGTTCACCACAGCCGAGTTTCCAAGAATAATCGCGATCTCGCCGTCGTTCACCGCACCGCCGCCGACCAGACCGGCCTGCTGATCGTCGCTGGTCGGGAAAATCAGCGGTCCCTGAGCGCGCGCTAGTCCAAAACCACGAAGGTTCGGCGGGAGCTGCGCCTCTTCGTATGCAAAAAGTCCGGCCGCATTTCCGATCGGCATATCCGCATCAATGATCTCCGGAAGCTGACTC
>CAZRGJ010000360.1:327-3625 GCA_964599445.1 uncultured Planctomycetaceae bacterium
CATGCGGCGCAGTTCTTCATCCTGAAGCGCGTTCAGCATTTCACGACGCCACTGCCGGGTCCGGAAGTCCATCATCCCGGTACTCGCAGCAGCCGAAACGCTCAAGACATCAAAATTCCCGGTCAAATACCCTGCAGCAAGACCGCCGTGCGTTTGGATTCGATGCGTCGCGAGCCACTTGGAGCGTTCCAGCCGGATCTCATCCTTCACCAGATGGGAAAGCGAATAGCGGATCGCCCACGGCCCTCCGATGAGTTCCTGCACTTTCTCTGCTCCGCCGAGACGTTCCATTCCCAGCGCGTGGAACTCGGCAAGCGTCTGGTCATTCCAGCAAATAGCACGCCGGATCTGTCCGCCAAGTGCATCGATCCTGCCTGCCGTATGGTGCGTCGCCGAGATCCCGCCCGCGATCCAGTCGTCAAAGCGTCCCATTTCGCGCAGTTTCGCCGTCATGGCACGCAAAGTCTGCCGGGCCTGACCTTCCAGCTGAAGGAGATTCAGCTCGATCGCCCCGTCTTCACCAAGCGAAAGTTCCGTTGGAAAACGGGATTCCGCGAGCACATTGCCATTCAGGTCAAACGCAAGACATTTCACTGCCCCGGTACTGAAATCCCAGCCGGTCAGGACTGCATTTTCGGAAACACAAAGTAAGGAATTCGGCATACTTTTCTCCTGGCTGTCTTTCTGTCTCCGGCCGTCCGGAGCAAAATCTATTTTTCGGGGAAATTTTCCTCTTCGACATCTTTTCGGTAGGCTTCGCAGGCTCCCAGAATAAGCGAGCGAAGGTCCGCATACTGTTTTGCGTGTTTTGGCGTTCGGCCGGACAGTCCCAAAATATCCTGAAGGACTAAAATCTGTCCGTCGCAGTGTGGTCCAGAACCGATCCCGATCGTGGGGATCTCCAGTTCCATGCTGATTTCCCGCGCGATCTCATGATCAACACATTCCATCACGACCCCAAACGCACCGGCATCCTGGACCGCCAGAGCATCCCGCATCAGTTCATCCCGCACTCGCTGCATCGAGTACTTTCCAAACATCTGGATCTTCTGCGGTAAAAGTCCAATGTGCGCCAGGATCGGAATCCCGGCATCGACCATCCTCGCGATCATTTCCTGCTGCTGGAAAGACGTCTCCATCTTCACTCCATGGCAGTTCGTCCGCTTCATGATCTGCGTACAGTCGCGAAGTGTGCCGACCCACGAATCATGTCCTCCGGGAAACGGAAGATCCGCGATGACCAGCGCATTCTGTGCAGCCCGCGCAACGATCTCCGTATGGTAGATCATCTCTTCAAGCGTGACCGGCAGCGTATTCGCCTTCCCCTGAACGACCATCCCAAGGGAATCGCCGACCAGGATAGCGTCAATACCCGCTTCATCCACAAGCCGAGCCGTTGGAAAATCGTATGCCGTCAGCATTGAGATCTTCCGTCCCGTCTTTTTGATTGCCGTAAATTCAGGAATCGTCCGTGCCATCTCGCCAAACCTCTCTCTGACTTTCCCAGGGACTTAGTTCTTTCTCGACCATGGAGAAGCCAGAAAACGTCCCAGTTTCGCCATGAAACCGACCTGCGCACCGCGAAAGATCTCCGACGAATGACCGAAAAACTTCCGCACGCCGGATTTCGTAATGCGCGTTCCGTCAACGACCACTTCCTGAAGACGCATGAAGTTCTTGAGTGTCTTTAGAGCATCGTCGCTGAAATACGTGTCCGTCAAATTCAGTTCACGCAGATCATTCATCTTTTTCATGCTGCGCAAACAGGTATTCGTGACCTGCGTATCGTTCAGATGAAGGACTTTCAGGCCCTCGAGTCCCTGAATGCAGACGATCCCTTTGTCCGTGATCGGACTCTCGTAATCGCATCCATCGATCGGGATCGTCCCGCCAAGATAAAGTTCAACGAGCGACGTCAGCTGCGCGATCGATCGAAGTCCGAGGTCCGAAACGATCGTCCCCTGAATATTCAGCAGCTGAAGCTGGTGCAGTCCCTCCAGTGCCGGCATTCCTTCGTCCGAGATATTCGTATCGTCGAGTTTCAGAGTGTCGAGAAGCTGAAACTGCGGCAGGAACTGCATTCCCTCATCAGTAAACGGCGTGGAAGTCAGGGCCAGCTCACGCAGATTTTTGCAGTTTTCCAGCGAATCAAAGGTTTCTCCCGTGACTTCCGTCGAAGTGAGGACGAGCGATTCCAGCTGCGTCAGGCGGGAAAGCATCCGGATCCCGTCATCCGTGATCCGGGTCGAGGAAAGATTGAGTTCATGCAGGTTCGTGATCTGCCCCACAAGGTGAAGTGTCTCATCATCGACACGCTCGTTCATCGCAAGACTCAGGCGCAGCGGCACACGGATCTTTTTCCATGCCGAAACACATTCCGGAGTCACGGCATAGTGCCACCAGATCTCCAGAGTTTCGCCGTCCTTCAGGATCTCAAGCAGTTTCGGATCGATCTCCGGATCCGGTGCCAGCTTGTCCATCTCCGCAGCTTCCTGAAGAGCTCCCGCATTCCGCATTCCTGCCGCAGTGCGGACTTCCAGCTTGTCGGACGAAATTCGGGACGGCACAGACGGCTGCTCCCACGCCATACCGTTCTGGTGTCCCATTCCTGCCGGATACGGGATCCCGCCGGGCATTCCGGACATTCCCATGGAAGGCGGATACATACCAGGATACCCACCCTGCGGATACGCATAACCGGGCATCATCTGTCCCGGCGCACCGGCTGGCCATACCGTCACGAAAGAAGGCACCATCGGCGGGACCGGTCCCACGGCCGGCGGAACATCTCCACCGCCCATCGCAGGAGGAACGGCACCTGGAATCGGCATTTCCATGACGACCGGTCCAACACCCGAAATGGAAGCCGGACCTTCGTTCTGCGCCATGTTTTCGATTTCACCAAGCATCCGATCATACGTTTCCTGATCGATCGCTCCATCAAGAAAACGCTGCATCACTTTCTGCTTAAGCTCTAAAAGCTCACGTTTCATTTCTGCCCTCTGGAAAAAACCAATCTTTTTGCCGAAATTCCTTCTTCGCCAAAAAACGGAAAACTGCACCAGCCGTCATTTCCCAAGGCTGCTTTCGCCAGTTGACCACTCACAAAAAAGTCAACCGTATCTTTGATTCATCGTATTTCCTCAAACTCGACTAAAATGAAATCACGGCACAATTGCCGTCCCTCAAAGAAAATTTTCATTCGCGATACAAACATAATCAATATACGCATGAAGACGAATGAATGGTTCATAAAAAAATTACGTTCCGCAAGAGTCACCGAAAGAAAATGGATTTC
>CAZRGJ010000361.1:0-3584 GCA_964599445.1 uncultured Planctomycetaceae bacterium
CGATGGACGGCATCGCGAAGACGTTCGATCTGACCTCGCGTCTTTTTCATCCGAACATTTGCCCACTTTTCGGCATGAATGAGGACCCGGATTATGGACTCTTTTTCGTCATGGACTACTGCGAAGGCGGATCGCTTTGGGACTGGTTCCAGAAACCGGAGAATCTCAACGGCATCGCGCTTTCCGAGCTGCTTCCGGTTTTTTTTCCGATCGCGAATGCGTTGGATCATGCGCATGGGATGCACGTCATCCACCGGGACGTGAAACCGCAGAACATCATGTTCGTACTCCGGGACGGTCAGCGGGTCCCCTGTATGATCGACTTTGGGATCGCGGCCCGTGTTCACGTAACGATGACGATGACCATGCCGACCTCACAGGCCAGCACCGGCACGCCGCACTACATGCCGCCGGAACAGTTTATGGGCGAAAAGAAACAGGACGGACGCGCGGACCAGTACTCGCTTGCCGCGTCGCTCTATCATCTCCTCGCCGGCACCCCGCCGTTTGAGGGAAACATTTACTCCCTTGCGGCTCAGGTCATGCAGAAAATCCCCGATCCCATCCCGACGCTTACCGACGCCCAAAACTCCGCCCTTCTGCGCGCCCTGGCCAAAAAGCCCGACGACCGATTCCCCTCCTGCGCCGACTTCCTCAACGCATTAAGCGAAACTACGAAAACAGCCACCTCGCAGCCCCAACCTGTACAAGCCAATCCAGTTGTAAACATCATCAAGACTACGGAACAGAAGGAGAGAGAAGAGAAAGAATATCAGGAAAGGAATCTTGAGAAACAGAAAAACATTTTTGCCGATCCTGCGAAAACACTAAAAAAGCAGCTTGACGGCCAATATAAATATATCCTCAATGGCAATTCCGTCACTATCACGAAATACATAGGCACCAGCACCTCTGTCACGATTCCCTATGGTGTGACGAGTATTGGAGATGACACGTTCCGCGGCTACAACAACCTCACTTCGGTGACGATTCCCAGTAGCGTAACGAGTATTGGAGATACTGCGTTCAAGGATTGCCTTAGTCTCAAGTCGGTGACAATACCTGACAGCGTAACGTGCATTGGAAAGAGGGCGTTCTGCCACTGCAAGAGTCTCAAATCTTTGACGATACCCAACAGCGTGACGGGCATTGGTGATTACGCATTCTCCGGCTGCAACGATCTCACGATCTACGGGAATTTCTGGTCGGAGGCGGCGAGGTATGCGAAGAGAGAGAAAATTGAATTCCGGAATGAGTTACTGGATTCCTTTTTTATTGTTTTAATCATTTTATTTTGTGGCTTCGTCGCCTATGTCGGGTATATATTGTTGTCATTCATTTCATGGTTCTTGTAACAGGAAATGTACGTTGGCCCTCCGGTGGAGATAAATATGGAATTGAGCGAGGTTCAGATATGGCGGCCTTTAAAAAGTCCCCGCGTTCCCTCTCGGCAAATTGCCTTACGGCCTGTTTCGCCGTACGCGAAAGCGGCGAATGAGCGCAAGCGCACAGTATCGCCGCACTCCAGACTCGCTTCGCTCGCCCCCCCTCCGGAGGAGGGGAATATAAAAAGTCTCTGCACAAAATTCTCCTCCTGTGGCGAGGAGGCCTTCGGAGGCTGGAAATCGATAATTTTACCCACCATTTTACCCACCTTTAAATCTAAGGAGAAGATCATGAAACTTCGTTCATTTTTCATGTTGGGAATACTCGCGGGAGTGTTTCTGGCTGCGGCGTCGTTTTGGACGGCGGAAGTGGAGGCGCAGGAATTGAAGATGGCGGCGGACGGGAAAAGTCCGTACCGGATCGTTCTTGCGGACGGCGCGTCGGCTGTGGAAGGGAACGCTGCCGGGGAATTCCAGTTCTATTTTGAGCAGATCACCGGCGCGAAACTCCCGATCGCGAAGGAGAGCGAGCTGAACGGGGAGAGCGGACCGTTCGTGTTCGTCGGGACTTCCGAAATGGCGAAAAAGGAGTTTCCGGAGCTTGCGGAGATCGATTTTCGCGAGGACGAGATCTTCATGAAGAGCGATGCGGACGGGCATCTTGTCCTGACGGGTGACGCACGGCGCGGGGCACTTTATGCCGTCGTGACGTTCTTGGAAGAGGAACTCGGCTGCCGCTGGTGGACGTCCACGGAGAGCACGATCCCGCGGAAACCGACGCTTTCGGTCCGTGCGCAGGAGCACCGTTTCGCTCCGCCGATGGTCTATCGGGAAGCGTATTATCGCGACGCATTCGAGGAAAAATTCGCGGTCCACAGTAAGGTGAACGGCAACATGGCGCGCATTTCGGAGGAATGGGGCGGAAAGAACCGGTTCGTGTTCTTCGTGCACTCATTCTACCCGCTCATTCCGCCCGTGAAGTATTTCAAGGACCATCCGGAATGGTTCAGCGAGATCGACGGCGTGCGCAAGGTCGGTATCCCGAATTGGAGCGGGCCGGGGAGCGCGTACGAGGAATTCGCCAAGTCGCTCAAACCGGAGCAGATCCACGCGAGCGGAACGCAGCTCTGCCTCTCGAATAACGAAATGCGTGCGGAACTGACGAAAAACGCGCTTGAGCATCTGCGGAAGAATCCGGGCGCGAAGTTCATCTCCATCAGCCAGAATGACTGGCGCGGGTACTGCACATGCGAGAAATGCAGGGTGGTCGATGAAGCAAACGAAAGTCCTTCCGGCTCGCTCATTACGTTCGTGAATAAAGTGGCGGAAGAGATCGAGAAGGAATTCCCGGATGTTTTCGTCGAGACGCTTGCGTACCAGTACACGCGGAAACCGCCGAAGCTCGTGAAGCCGCGCAAAAACGTGGTGGTCCGGCTCTGCACGATCGAGTGCTCTTTCCTTCAGCCTCTGGAATCCGGCGAGCTGAACAAAACGCTGGCGGACGACATTCGCGGGTGGAGCGCCATCGCGCCGCAGCTTTTCGTCTGGAACTACATCACGAACTTCACGAACTATATTCTGCCGCACCCGAACATGCGCTGCCTCGCGCCGGACATCCGGTTCTTCGTGAAGAACAAAACGATCGGTCTGTTTAATCAGGGGGACGCACATACGACGTGCGGGGACTTCGTCTCGGCAAGAAACTGGGTTGTCGCGCATCTGCTTTGGGATCCTGATCGGGATGAGGAGGCACTCTGGAAGGAATTCTTTACGAACTACTACGGACCTGCGGGCGAACCGCTTCTTGAGTACCTGAACGTGATCCACGACCGGGCCGACACGACGGGATTCAATCTTCGGTGCTATCTCGAAAATACGCGGGGCTGGCTCGATGCCGAGACGATCCTGAAGGCGGCTCCTCTGGTAGAGAAAGCCCGTGCGGCAGTCAAAGACGACCCGACGCTGGCTCTGCGCGTGGAGAAAGCACTCGTCGCGTACGATTTCAACTGGCTCCAGCGATGGCACGAGATGAACTTTTACTGCAAAGTGAACGGCATTCCGTTTCCGGGGACGAAAGATCCTCGGGCGTCGGCGGAGAAATTCTGCGCGTTCCTTGAGGCGCAGGACAGCACGCACTATCGCGAATCGCTCCGCGGGCAGCCGTGGGCGGATCTTCGCAGTAAGCTCATCGGATCTTTC
>CAZRGJ010000362.1:0-3571 GCA_964599445.1 uncultured Planctomycetaceae bacterium
TTTCGATCCATTCCTCTCCGGGAAACTGGCAAATCGCAGTTTTAGGCAACCCCAAAATTTGAAATTGGGTAAAATTCGCATTTTTCAGAAGGAAACAAAAGGGCACCGGATCTGAAAATTTTCAAAAAGAGGACAAAATTTTCAAAAATTTCGGGAAAAAGCGGGAAAAGTCTGAAAATTCATCTTGACGGTTTTTTTCGTTCCCGGTACTCTTTCTGTAGTCATTTATGGTATAGATCCATGAAATCGGGAAAGTGTGCGATTCGGGCATGAGCCTGACGCGCCCGATACCATTTGCCGTCCCGGTTTCATTTGCTAAAATCAGGGCGTGGAAAATTTGAAAGGAAAGAGGAACACAATGAACAGATTCAACGCACAATCATTTGTGGCGGTTGCAGCTGTCGCATTTGGGCTGATGACGCCCTGCGCATTCGGAGATGTGGCTCCGGGTACACAGGCAGATCCGGCTCAGCCGGCTGTCGGCCTCCAGAATTCGACTGCGAATCCGATGGGGGCCGCGACGACACGTCCGGCAAACATCGACCCGAAGGCGCAGGCTTCCCAGTTTGTGAAGCTGGGACGTGAAGTGCTTCTGAAGGGAGATTCGCAGCAGGCTGCACATTGGGCCAATCAGGCAAAGACGCTCAACGCGGCATTTGGTCCTGGTGAAGATTCTCCGGAAAAACTTCTGGCTGACATTCAGTCCGCTCCGGCTGCCGGTACGGCTTCGGCCAACGCTGGTCTGCAGGTCGCTCCGGTCGCTCCCGCTGTTGGCGCGACGGCCGTGAACATGAATCCGGCAGATCCCAAAGTCATCGGCAAGCGCAACCTTCTGATCATCGATGCCCGCATTGCTCTTTCGAAAGGCGACGTTGCGAATGCGACCCAGTTTGCGAATCAGGCCGGCGCGATGAACATTCCGTACAATGTGAACGACGACACGCACGAGAACGTTCTGAAGCACATTCAGAATTTCAATTCGACGCTGAATCGTCTGAAGACGGAAGGTCAGACGGAAGAAGTTCGCAAACTGATGTCGCAGTCGCTGCTCGAACAGGCTCAGACGCTTCTGGGATGGGGCAAACTTGACGATGCTGCGAATCTGGCGATGGCGGCTCAGAATCTTGAGATCGCATACAATCAGTATGAAGTCCAGCCGAAAGACATTCTTGCCCGTATCGACAATGCGAAAAATCAGCGTGCCGGACGACAGGCGGCTCCGGAAGCAGCTCCGGCTGCCCAGGTCGCTGCGGCTCCGGCTGTTGACGAACAGAACGCAGCTCTGGCGCAGGCCCGCAATCTGACGGCACAGGCTCGCCTTCAGATGACCTCCGGCAACACGGCTCAGGCCGCCCAGCTCGCGACTCAGGCCGCGTCGCTGAACATTCCGGATTCTGCCTACGCGCAGGGTGAAGACCGTCCGTCCATGGTCCTGCGTGACCTGGCGATGTCGGGAGTTGCGGATCCTGCCGTCTCCCAGGTCTCCGCGACAACTCCGCTTTCCGGTGCTCCGACTGCCCAGAATGCCGCGTACAGCTCCAACACGGACATGACCCGCAATATTCAGGTCGCGGGACAGGCTCCGGCGCAGAGCAGCATCGGATACACGCTTCTCCAGCAGGCGCAGGCCGCGCTTCAGCAGGGGAATCGCGATCAGGCGCGTCAGATCGTCCTTCAGGCAGAACAGTACCGTGCGGAACTGGATCCGGCCAGTGCTCAGCGTCTGACCGACATGCAGAGTATGCTGAATCAGCCGGCGGCTCCGGTCGCTGCGGCTCCGGCAGCAAACACTCCGGCCAGTGCGGCAAACAGCGGAGTTCTGTTCGGCCAGCTCGTCACCGAGTTCGAAAACACGGTCCAGAAGACCCGTACGCTCCGCGAAGAAGATCCGAAAGCGGCTCTGAAACTGCTGGAAGATTTCCAGGGTAAAGTGGAAGGTGCTTCTCTGGCAGAAGAGCACAAAACGATGCTTCTGAAAAACGTCAAGAGCAAGACCGCGGAACTCGAAGGCTACATTGCGGACAACCGCTCGGAGATCGAGCTGAAATCCGACAATAAAAAAGGTCAGGACAAACTCGCCGACCGCCTCGACTACTACAATGACCGCGAAGACAAACTGAAGGAACTGACGGATGAATTCAACGCTCTCCAGCGCGAAAACCGTTTCGCGGAAGCGGAAGTCGTCGGTAAGCGCGCCGCGGAACTCTATCCGGATTCCGACCTTGCGCAGCAGCTCGCCACCATGGGCAAGATGCGTCATCGCCAGTACCTGAACGAAAAGATCCGCAGCGACACAGAAGATCAGGTCACGAAAGCGTTCCTGGCTGTAGATGAAGCCGGGATCCCGCAGACGGAAACTCTGGTCTACGGTACGGACTGGAAAGACCTGGATGCCCGCCGCAAAGCACGTTTTCTGAAGGAACAGACGCGCTACAGCGAAAAGGAACTCCAGATCAAGAAGAGTCTTTCGACTCCGATCCAGGCACGTTACGCCAACCAGCCGCTGCAGAGCGTGATGGATGAACTGGCTCAGATGGCCGGCGTCACGATCCACCTTGCTCCGGACGGACTTGCGGAACAGAACGTCATGCCGTCCCAGCCGGTCACCCTCAACACGGTCGGTTCGATCCCGCTGGAAAGCGCACTGAACCTGATCCTCGAACCGCTGAACCTCAGCTACACGATCCGTAACGACGTGCTGATGATCACCAGCAAAGCGAAGAAAGATACCGACGTCTATGCCGTCACGTATCCGGTCGCGGACCTCGTGATTCCGATCCCGAATTTCCAGCCCTCCTCCAACATGGGTCTGGAGGGTGCACTGCGCAGTGCCATGAACACCGCGAATCAGAACGCAGCCCAGACGGCGGCTCCGTGGATGCAGGCCATGAATCAGGTCGAAGTCGTCGCGGCGCGTAACGCAAACTCTCCGGAAGCGGCAGCCGCCGCCCCCGGCGGAATGGGTCAGATCAGCGTCCCGATGGGCGGAAGCGGTGCCGGAAGCGCGGTCGTCGGCGGCGGTGCGGCTGGATTCGGTTCCCCCGCAGCCGGAAATGCTGGTGGTGCCTCGCAGGAAGACTTCGACAAGCTCATCAATCTGATCACCAACACGGTCAACCCGGATTCCTGGGTCGATAACGGCGGTGCCGGTACGATCTCGGCCTTCAACGTCAACCTGAGCCTCGTCGTCAGCCAGACGCAGGAAGTTCACGAACAGATCGCGAACCTTCTGGAACAGCTCCGACGTCTCCAGGACCTCCAGATCACCATCGAATGCCGTTTCATCAGCCTGAGCGACAGCTTCTACGAACGCATCGGTATGGACTTCAACCTCAACTTCAAGTCCAAGAACACCAGTGCCTTCACCACCTCCGGCGCAGGTGTCGCCCACTCGACCGTCACGGGACGCAGCGGACCGGTCGGTACGGGAGACTTCGCTCCGGATGCGCAGGACATCGCGATCCGTCAGGGCAGCTACGGCCTGGCACTCCCGATGTACGGCGACTTCGACAACTCGGCAAACGCCGGCGCGACTCTCGGATTCGCCATCCTCTCCGACGTGGAAGCCTAC
>CAZRGJ010000363.1:0-3564 GCA_964599445.1 uncultured Planctomycetaceae bacterium
TTTTTGAAGGGAGAGTCTGAGAGGGAAACAATTTTCAAAATGTTTCCCTCTCACGAGCGTTGCCTTATTGCGGGCAGCCAGACAGCTTTTGAAGAGTGCCGTCGCGTGTGGGACACTTACGCCGATGGACTCTAACCATTGAATTCACGAAGAAGGCCGCAGAGAGGGATTCTGGTGTCTCCCTCTTTACGTACATTCCGTGAATTGCGTATCCAGATGCATTTCGCACCCTTTTGCTCGAATCTGTCCAGAGCCGCCAAATCAATAGTTTTCGGCCTTCACTTCAAAGAAAGCCTGCGGATGCGCGCAGACCGGGCAGACCAGCGGAGCTTTTTCTCCGTAGTGAATGTGGCCGCAATTCCGGCAGAACCATTTGTTCTCGCCGACGCGTTCGAAAACTTCGCCGTTTTCAATGTTGGCTGCGAGTTTGCGGTAGCGTTCTTCATGCGTCTTTTCGATTGCAGCGACAGCACGGAACTGGTACGCAAGCTGCGTGAAACCTTCCGCTTCGGCATCTTCCGCAAAACGGCGGTACATGTCGGTCCACTCTTCATTTTCGCCGGCTGCGGCAGCCAGAAGGTTTTCCAGCGTCGTGCCAATGCCGCCGAGGGCTTTGAACCAGAGCTTCGCGTGCTCTTTTTCATTTCCGGCAGTCTCTTCGAAAATCGCAGCGATCTGCTGGTAGCCTTCCTTACGCGCGACGCTCGCAAAGTAGGTGTACTTGTTGCGGGCCATCGATTCACCTGCGAATGCATACTGGAGATTCGCTTCCGTTTTGCTTCCTTTGAGTTCCATTTTCTCTCTCCTGTTCAGGATCTCTTTCGTTGACTTTGGGTTGAAGTCTTTTTATTGTACCATTTTGAGAAAGGAAAGTCAAGCCCCTTCTGCCTGTTTTTTCAAAATTCCGGGTCTATTTTCCCACGGGAACGACTGTCTCGGCGATCTTCGCGGCTTCCAGCTCAATACCCGGTGCGCGGTAATGGTATGTGTCGCTCCAGTACTGATTCCGATCCAGCGGATCCATCAGCGAGAACAGGTCGATTACCGGCAGTTTCTCCGCCTCGGCGGTCTTCCAGACCATGGCGTTGAGTTCCTGCGCCTGCGCGGTCATTTTCGGATCCTTCAGCGGCGTGGAGGTCGTGAGGTAAAGCCGGGCGTCCGGACATTTCGCACGAATGAATTTTACCGCCTGAGTGTAGGCGAACTCCCACTCTGCCCGATCCGTCGTGAGGGAATGAAGCCCGTTGTTGAACGAGATGACGTCGTATTTATCCGCACTCAGAACAAGATCCAGCTCCTGAAAATACTGCGCGTCCGTCACGCACTTGGACGATGCCCAGAACGAGACGTTCATCTTGCCGCGAAGTTTCTGCGTCACGTTTCCCTGGTACCCCGCGACGATCGAATCGCCAATGAGAAGCACGCGAGGAAGGGCCTCGTTAGACGTTGAATTGGCGCGAAAGTTGCTCCATTCCGTGTTTTCGCGGACTCGGGTGGTCTGTTTCGGCTGGAACTGAAGGTAAAGCGGGCTTTCTCCCAAAACGGTTTCGGACGAAACGAATGCCGTCAGGAAAAAACTCAAAAGAAACAGGATGGAAAGATTTGCCGTTTTTTTCATAAAAAACCTCTTTTTCAGGATTTCTTGAAGGATCTTGGGAATATGGAAAGAAACCGGGACTCCGGAAACCAGAGACTCACCGTTTCCGGAAGCCTTGGTTGGGGAGTTTGGAGTCCCGGAGTTTCTTAAATTTTTGATCTGAAAATAGTTGACAGCCCACGTTCTGATCTTCACCGCCAAAAACACGGACGAGCCGTGGAGTGTGCACAGAAAACATGCGAAAAATGCGAAACATGCGGAATGTTCGTGAACGTGTCCGGACTCGAAAAACACAAAATGTGCGAAAAAACACGAAGAGGAATTTTTAAAATTACTCCGTGAATTTGCTTTCTTTTCGCGAATTTCGCGTTCCACTTCAGTGTGATCCAGCGTCCCCTCGGTGCTTTCAGTGGCGGAATCTATCGGCGCAAGCGGCCCCCCACGCGATTTCTTCCTCCGGGAGAAATCTGGCTGCCCGTCATGTCGCCGCGCCCGTGAGAGGGAAACATTTTGGAAATTGTTTCCCTCTCGATATTCCCTTCAAAAACTTTTTGATGTTGTTGTGCTTTTTTAATTTTTTATGCTTTTGGGAATTTACTGGTAGACGCGGACGTAGTCAATGACGAAATCGCACGGAAAGATGGAATCGTCAATACCGCGTGCCCCGCCCCATGCTCCGCCAATCGCCGTGTTCAGGATCAAATAGTGCGGTTTGTCGAACGGCCACGGATCGACTGGGCGGTCACCGCGTTTGTACGTGAAGTATAGCTGGCCGTCAACGAAAAAGTCCATCTTGTCTTCCGACCATTCCACCGCATAAACTGCGAATCGGTCTTCCACACCTTCCAGACGGATGTGCGAGCCTTTCGACGTGTGCTTTCCCTCATATGGTGCGTGAACTGTCGCGTGGATCTGCGTCGGATTGAATCCCACGTACTCCATGATGTCGATCTCGCCGCACTTTGGCCAGCCGATCTCGCGAATATTTGTCCCGAGCATCCAGATCGCCGGCCATGCACCGCGCCCTTTCGGGAGTTTTGCCGAAACTTCGATCCGGCCGTATTTCCAGCCTGCACGTCCTTCCGTCGTGATGCTCCCCGACGTATATCCCGCCTTTTGGCCGTTCTCTTCATAGGACTCGCGGAAACTCCGGATCGTCAGGATACCGTCTTTCTGGAAAACGTTCTTTTCGCGTTCCCGAGTGTAGAACTGCGCCTCATGATTCCGGATGAAACCGTGCTCGTAGCCCCATTTTTCCGGGTTCGGAAGGCCATCGCCGTCAAATTCGTCATTCCAGACCAGACGGAGCGTTTTCCCGTCGTGCGTCTGGACCGTCTGCGGGATCTCTCCGTTTTTTGCGAGACCGTCGGCATTTTCTGCCGCATTCAGCTCCGCCGCCGTGAAAAGAAGACCGGAAAAAAGAAGCGTGAACATCCAATTGCGTTTTCTCATCATTTTACTCCTGAAGTTTTGGGGTGGGAAAAAAGGGAAAGACTGAAACTGGCGGAGAGCCTTAAATCCGCTTTCCGCCAGACAGTTTAGGAACCGGGGATCAGTTTTCCGCCAGACAGTTCGGACAGAGTCCCTGAAAATCGATCGTCAGATCCAGCACCTGGAAACCATCCGGAATATTGTCCGTCGGAATGTGGAAATTCTCGCCGTCCATCCGGCTGATGTCCCACACTTCTCCGCATTGGACGCAGATCAGATGGTGATGCGGTTCCATGAATGCATCGTAGTGCGTCACCGAGCCGGGATGATTCAGACGCCGGATGATCCTGTGGCGCGAAAACGTGTCGAGGATCCGGTAAACACTCATACGGGAGACCGTCTGATGTTCCGGATGGAGACACTCGTAGATCATGTCCGCCGTCGGATGATTTTTCCTCTCCGCCAGCGTCTGGTAGACGATAAACCGCTGGATCGTTGCCGCCAGACCATACTGGGAGCAAAGTTTACGAAACGAC
>CAZRGJ010000364.1:0-3563 GCA_964599445.1 uncultured Planctomycetaceae bacterium
GGAAACATTTTGAAAATTGTTTCCCTCTCAGACTCTCCCTTCAAAAACTTTTTAAATATTTTTAACTCTTTTGGGGGATGTTTGGGAGTTCAGGATTTTCCGATTGATGCAGTTCTTTAGAATATTTTGGTTTTTTCTTAAAAAAATGGGAAAAAAACGGCAAAATTCCCACCGCCCCCCCTTCTAATTTTTCGTGTTTGAGCATAATATTAGAGGGAACTACTTTAAAGAGTGTGCCGGGACGGCCCTATACCTGACGCACCCTATTTTCATTCTGGATCGCCTTTATTTAAGGAGTTTTTATGGAAAACAAAATTCATTATCGCGGGATCACGTTTGATGACGTTCTTCTCGAACCGCGCTACAGCGAACTGGTCCCTTCGGAAGTTGACGTCACGACGAAACTGACCAAACGCATCCATTTGAACATCCCGATCCTCAGCTCTCCGATGGATACCGTGACGGAAAGTGCCATGGCTATTGCTCTGGCGCAGGAAGGCGGTTTGGGTATCATCCATAAAAATCTCTCTATTGCCGACCAGGTGACGGAAGTCATTAAGGTGAAACGTACGGCAAACGGCATCATCAACAATCCGGCGACGCTTCACCCGGACGCGACGGCCGCCGACGCTCGCCAGATGATGGATACACACCGTGTTTCTGGCATTCCGGTCGTTTTGGAAAACGGTCATCTTGAAGGGATCATCACGCGCCGCGACCTTCGTTTCCTCGAAGATTTGAGTGTTTCGGTCCGTGAAGTGATGACGAAAGATCATCTTGTAACGGCTACGGGAAGTGTAACACTTGCGGAAGCTGAGAAAATTTTAATGGAAAAAAAGGTGGAGAAACTCCTCCTGGTTGACGATAATTATATATTGACGGGACTGATTACGATCAAGGACATCGACATGCAGCGCAGCAACCCGCTTGCCTGCAAAGATGAACTTGGCCGTCTCCGTGTCGGCGCCGCAGTCGGAGTGCACGATTACGAACGTGTTGAGACGCTGGTTTCGACGGGAGTTGACATTCTGGTGCTCGACAGTGCGCACGGTCATTCCAAAAACGTTTTGGAAACGGTTCGCCGCATCAAGAAAGATTGGGATATTGATGTGATCGTGGGCAACATCGCGACGGCAGAGGCCGCGAAAGACCTTATCGCCGCGGGTGCAGACGCCATCAAGGTCGGTATCGGTCCAGGCTCGATCTGCACGACGCGTGTCGTGTCGGGCGTTGGTGTTCCGCAGATCTCTGCGATCTACAACGTGGCGCAGGCCGCGGCGGGAACGGACGTTTCGATCATCGCAGACGGCGGTATCCGCTATTCGGGAGACATCACGAAGGCGCTTGCAGCTGGTGCGCACGTCGTCATGCTTGGCGGACTTCTCGCAGGATTGGAAGAGAGTCCGGGAAGCAAAGTGTTCTATCAGGGCCGTCAGTTCAAGGCATATCGCGGAATGGGTTCGCTGGGCGCGATGGTTCGCGGCTCGAGTGAGCGTTACCGTCAGACGAAGGCTGGACCGGACAAACTCGTGCCGGAAGGCGTCGAAGGACGGGTCCCGTACCGCGGAACACTTGGACCGTTTGTGTATCAGCTTGTAGGGGGGCTTCGAGCTGGTATGGGTTATTGTGGAACCAGAAATATTGAAGAACTGCGCAGGGATGCCCGGTTCGTTCAGATTTCTCCGGCTACTGTTCGGGAGAATCATCCTCATGACATCAAAATTACGCAGGAAGCTCCAAACTACAATTCTGAGGATAACGGCTGATCCTCACGCACGTTTCGGCAGACAGAATGTCTGTCGGGCAGCCGTTCTGTTTTCGGCGGTTCTTTCCGCCGGTATTGCGGGTGCGGATACTCGGTTTGTCCGCCCCGTCGCTTATCAGCAGGATCTGTCTGCTGCGGGAAATGTGCCGGTCGTGCGCATTGATTCCGTGCAGGCGGAGACGCAAAACGTGGTCGTTCCGGTCTCGTATACGGCACCGGCGGCCCGTTCTGAAAACGCAAATTTCGGAGGACGCGGGACCTCCTCGACTGTCTCGCCGTCCTCTTCCGATTCTTCATTGAAGTGGGTCTCTGTCAACTCGCCCGAAGCGCGTTCCATGCAGGGAAGATCTGTTTCCGCTCCGGCTTCGGACGCCGGGTCTGCGAAAACTGCATCGTCTGCACTTTCGGGGATCCGTATCTCCGGGCAGGCGGTTCCTGTTTCGGCAGTGGAAAAGAAGGATGCCGGAACGCTCGTGACTCCGATTCCGTCCGTGATGCCTCGGTATTCCCGCGTGCGTCTGACGTCGGGAGACGATGCCGATCTGGATCTGGATTCGCTCGACAGTCTGGATGATCTGGAAGCGGAGAACGTGGATGCGGATGCGGCAGATGCGAAAGCTCCGGCTGAAAATGAAGATCTTGCGGAACAGCTCCTTCCCGAGGCAGAAGATACTTCGCCGATGCTACCTGCCGGTGAAAATGGGGCTGGTCTGGACCTGAACGCTTCGGAAACAGGACCTCTGGCGATGCCGGAAGAGAGTCTTGTTGAGGGAGCGATGCAGAATGAAGAAACGTCGGATGCCGATGACGCGCAGATTCCGGGAGCGATTGGAAACGAAAAGGAAAGTACGCTGGAACAGGGGGGCCTGAACCAGAATACGAACGCGCCGAAAAACGGAACCGATGTTTTGAATACCATGCCGGAGATGACTTCGGAAGAGATCCCGAGCCTGACGGCGGAACCGGCTCGTCCTGAAGTGCCGACGATGCTTCCCGGACCGGAAGAAAATCGGGAGCTGACGGAGAGTTTCACGACACGCCAGGTCGACGAAAGCGACTACGATATGCCGTGCGAGAGCAGCGAGCCAATGCACAGGATCACGGAGATCACGAACGACATCGAGCTTCACGACACGAAGATCGTGCCGAAATCCTGCCCGCTCGCCGCGCCGAACGAAGCATTCCCGGCCCGTGAATTTGCCGGTACGAACATGACGTGGACCGCGTCGAACCTCTGCCATAATCCGCTCTATTTTGAGCAGCCGTCCCTGGAACGCTACGGACACACCATCGGTCCGCTTCAGCCGGTGCTCTCCGGGGCGCAGTTCCTCGCGACGATCCCGTATCTTCCGATGCTCGCGGCCATCGATCCGCCGAACGAATGCCAGTACTCGCTGGGATACTATCGACCGGGGAGTTGTGCTCCGCGGAAATGGAGTCCCATCCCATACTCGACGCGCGGCGCGATCGTCGAAGGGGGCGTCGCCACCGCACTGGTCTTCCTCATTCCGTAGTGAAGGCAGAGAAGACCGAAGAATCCGTCGTGTAAACCCAGGAGCCGCCGACCTTTCGTGGCCGGAGACTCAGCGAGATACCAAAACCTGATTTCTATACCACACTCGGAAAAACGGACGGAAGGATCTGCCCGTTTTTTCGTTTTTTGTGAAAGTGGACGCAGACATAAAAAGCCTCTCCTTCCAGGAGGGGCGGCTCGCGCAGCGAGACGGGGTGGTTGGGAGTGCGGCGATACGGTGCGCTTGCGCACATTCGCCGCTTTGGGACAGCGGGAAAAAACTTG
>CAZRGJ010000365.1:0-3551 GCA_964599445.1 uncultured Planctomycetaceae bacterium
GGATCCGCCTCCGCGGTTCGCAATATCGGAGCCGATGCAGTACGCACGGGCTGAGGGATTCGATGTGTACGTCAGGGATCCGGACGCATTCTTTTCAGCTGCGAGTTTCCCGTCGATCCAGAGTTTGACGCTCTTTCCATCGTAGGTCCCGTAGGCGGTGTGGTCGCCCGGTTCGATCGGAGCGGAAACGATCTGGTATCGTCCCGCGATATGGCACCAGAATTCGAGGACTTTCTTTCCGTGATTCAATTCTATCGCGGAGCCGCCGAACTCGGTATTCGCGAAAATGTCTTCGGCTTTTCCATCACGAAATGCGTCGAACTGGAAACGTACGCCCATCGTGATGCGCCGTTTCAGCCGTGCGAAACCTTCGGGCGTGAACGGGATCCGGAATCGGTCATCCTGTCCGTCAAAGCTCGCCCACCCGTCTGAAATCACCGGTTCTCCAAGTTTTTCCAACTGATGGGGGAATGATTCCAGGAACGGTGTGTTTTGGGCCTCGCCGTTTTCTGCGATCTGGAAATTCAGCGCGTCTGCTTTGGGGAATGGCGCGTTTCGGTCCTGTGCTTTTGCGTCCGGGTCTTCCAATGTGCGGAATTCCGCAGTGATTGCGTTTTCGGAGAGACGCTCAAAGGCGTTTCGTGCCCGGATCTCGACTTTCCAGTCAAAGCCGGGTTCCAATTCTTCCAGAACGCACATTTTTGTGTCTTTGCTGGGAAGGTGGAAGTAGTCGGACCACGGATTCTGCTCACCTGCGGGTTCCCAGACCGCGTCGGGCTGTCCGGCAGGACGCTGCGAGAGCGAAATTCGGTATGAGCCGATGAAAGAGGACGGATGGTCCGGATCGTGAGCCTGCGGGAAGGTCAGTGTCGCGGTGTATGGCGAGACGTCCGAGACGTTCACTCCCTGCGCGACTTCCGCATCTTTCCAGAATGGGCGCGAGCCGATTTTCGGATCGTAGCGTTTCTCGGTGAAACAGTACTTTTCCACGGCTCCCGGCTCCGCGACGAGGTACTCTGTGTCGAAGAAACCGCCCGTCACGGCATCGTAGATCTTCAGGTGGACCGCATTGTCGCGGAAGACTTCGACGAAGTATGCCTGCGCGGCATTTCGGTGTCCTTCCGGGAATTTCTGGTAGATTCCACCCGCCATTTCAAAATAGCTCAGCGTCGAAGTACCAAACGCGGTGTACTTTCCCTGCCATGCGCTGCGCGGGTCGTTGGACGGATAGTGCGAGTGTCCGGAGTAGTTAATGACCTGCGGGAATTCTTCAAGGATGGGGTGAAGGTCCTTGATTCCCCAATGGTCTCCTTCACGCGCGCCGTAGACCGTATCGAGCACATGGTAGTGCTGGAAGACGACGATGGGGCGTTTCGGATCATCTTTTGCGGCGGTCTCCAGTTCCCGGCGGAGCCATTCAAGCGACCCGGCGTAGTCCCCGTTTCGGCACGTGCCGCGGTCGGGGGAGATCCCGATGAAGTGGAAGCCGTTCACGACCGTGTGGGTGTTGGCGGCGCGAGAAAAGATGGTTTCCCAGTGCTTTCGGCTTCCGCCCGCTTTTTGGTGGGCCTCACCTCCGTAGAATTCATGGTTTCCCATGCAGAGGATCGCCTGCGTGCCTTTGGGAAGATTTCCCATCAGCGAGTCGCGGAAATTCGTGAGTTCCGCTGCGTGCCCGTGGTTCGTCATGTCTCCGGCGACGACGATGGCGTCAAAGTGCGGATGCGGTTTTCCAGCGGCGTACGTCTCCATGAATTTGAGCGTTTTTTCAAGACGCTCCCGCTGGATGCAGCCCGGGTCGGAAGTGAAGTGAACGTCGCTCACGACGGCGTACCGAAGCACGACGTCGGCGTCTCTTGACGCATTTTCAGCCCACAGTCGGGCAGGGATAGCCGTCAGGACGAATGAGGTCCCGAGGAAATGTCGGCGGGAAAATTTCATCAGGTTTTTCTCCTTGATTTTAATGAATGGGGGCGTGAAATACATCTGTGGACTGGCGAACGGCGGCTCACGTCCGGGGCGGCAGACTAGCGGGTA
Source organism: uncultured Planctomycetaceae bacterium (assembly GCA_964599445.1). GTDB lineage: Bacteria > Planctomycetota > Planctomycetia > Pirellulales > Thermoguttaceae > RGIG3701. The sequence goes on from CAZRGJ010000365.1 coordinate 2,038, forward strand.
CGGCGTCCGGCTTTGGAATAGTCGAACGGCCTGAATCCGATCTTTTCGGCAGGAGAACCCGGTTTCAGACGGAAGTCGTTGGCATCAGGATCCATGAAAAGCGGGTCCGCGACCAGACCGCCGACGTCTTTTCCTTCGGCATTCCACTGCGCGTGGGTCTTGCCTTTGAATTCCACCTCACCGCCGTCTTTCCACCAGAGATTGGAGCGAATGTCTGCGTTGACTTTCTCCACATTGTATCCGATGGAAGTGCCGTCTTTCCAGTAGATGATATTCTGCTCGAATATGATGCTTCGATGCTCTTCCACGCGGGTGACGGCGACCTGGTGTGCGGGAGCGTCGCGCATCGGGTTGGGTTTGTTGCGCGCGAAAATGTTGTTCCGGATCAGATTGTCCTTTCCGTAGTGCTGATGGAAGGATCCGTCCATCGTGTCGTAGACCAGGTTATTTTCCATCGTGATCCCGGTCGTCCCTTCGTCAGGGTAGAGTCCCCAGCCGCCGTAACCGAAGGATTCGACGTTGAAGATCACATTATTGCAGACTCGTGTACCGGTCTGGGTGCCGAGCGTGTACACGCCCCCCATGTCCGCGAGTTTTCCCTGTCCGATGTTGAAGATCCGGTTAAATTCGATGATGTTGCGGAACGAAACGCCTGCGTATCCCCAATTCCACCCGACGGAGACGCCGGTGTAGTAGAAATCACAGATATCGTTGTGCGTGAGCCGATTGTCCATCGTATTGTTTCCGATCCAGACGCCGACGGCCGAAGCGTGAAAGCGTCCGCCGTTGGAGATCAGGTTGTTGTCGATGACGTTTTTCTCTGCGCACCGGATCCCGTCAGAGGTGCCCGGATGTCCGCCGCCGATACGGATGCCGCCGGCGCCGATGTCGTAGAGTCGGCTGTCGCAGAAGGAGCATTCTGCCGTATTCCGGAACCAGATGCCGTACTCGCCGAGATGCGCGAATTCGCAGTTTTGGAAGGCGATGCGCTGGGCTTCATCTGCCAGCACGACCGATTTCGTGTAGAAGGCGGCCTGCGCCGGCTCGAACTGGGAGGGGCCGGGTTTGGAGAGGTCGCCGGTGATGGAAATGTCAAGCTGTGCGTTTTCCATGACGTTTTTCTGACGCGGAGTGTCCGAGTAGTGGAACGTCAGGTTTTCGAACCGGATGTCCGTCACGTTTTCCTCCGCCGAGCGTCCCTCAAGCAGCAGGAACTGGACCAGACCGGGACGCGGAACGGCGAACGTCGTGTTTTCGGGCGTTTCGCCTTCCAGAGGACGGTAGAAGACCTTCTTCGCATTGCCGTCGTAGAACCACTCGCCGGGCTGGTCGAACGCGGTGCGCACGTTCTCGAAATAGTAGAGCGACGTCGGACGCCACGGATTCCACGATTTCATGTTTCCGCCCTTGAATTCTACGGTGTTCGTCTCTGCGTCGAAGCCAAGGATGATTCGGCGCGTCGTGTCCCAATTATGATGGCAGACCATCTGGCCCCACTTCAATTCGTCGGTCGG
>CAZRGJ010000366.1:0-3539 GCA_964599445.1 uncultured Planctomycetaceae bacterium
GCAAAATAAAAGAATCGAAGTCATTTTGTCGAAAAAAAGGATAGACTGAACCTCTGCGCCGCGGGGTGCGTAAAGAAAAAAGCCAAGCACAGACGGCAAAGAAAATCGTCGAAACCCAAAAGAGAAAGACGACGATGGAAATCGTCCATACCGTAGAGAAAAATAGAGAAAAGGGGAAACTCATGTCCGTTCGAAAAACGTCTGCGTCTGCCGTGCGCCGCGGCTTCACACTCGTGGAACTGCTCGTCGTCATCGCCATCATCGGGGTTCTGGTGGGACTGCTCATGCCGGCCATCGTGAATGCGCGTTTGACGGCCCTCCAGACGACCTGCGCGAACAATCAGAGCCAGCTGGCCAAAGCGATGGCGCTCTACGACAGCAACAAAGACCGCCTTCCGTATGTCGGAAGAAGCTCAAGCTCAAACAATCTTTCGACCTGGTACGTCCAGATCCTTGAGGAACTCGGCATGGGCAAGATCCAGGACGACATCATGAGCAGCGGATACCAAACGACGCCCGTGAAACAGTTCAAATGCCCAGCCGGCGACGCGGCCGCCAATGGATTCAGCTACATGGCGAACGTGGGAAATCCGTCCTACTACGGCTCCGACTACATGAACAAAGACGGTGAGGAACGGGCAAATCCGAGCAAACGGGTACGTGCTTCCGGACTTCTCTTCTTCTACTATGGAAAGGGACAGTCCTACACGAAATCCTCGATCTCGAGCATCCATGACGGTGCGAGCTATACGATCCTGATTTCCGAAAAATGCTACAAAAAAGTCCCCGGCGGAAGCAATCTTTCGACCGAATACCGTCCCAGCGACCGATGGGACTACCATGGCGGCGCGGATCATGCGTACAAACATTTCGGCCTGAACTGGAGCGGTTCGTCCGCCAACTCTACGCAGTTCGATAATTACGTCTCCAGCCGTCATGCGCAGGTGAACAATTTCGCGTTCGCCGACGGAAGCGTGCGAGCGCTGAATAAAGCGATCAACTACATGACGTACGTCTCCCTCATGTGCCCGAATGACCGGGATGCCGGCGTCGACTGGAATCTGGCAAACGACCCGAACTACAAACAGTAGGATCGTACCGGAACGCTGTCCGGATGGAGATCAGCAGTGAAATACCATCCGGATGGAGATCCGCAATGAAACACCGTCCGGATGGAGACGAAAACCCGTTTTTCCCGCAATCACAGACCCGCCTTTTACCTCAGGAGAAATTTTATGCTGAAACTGCACAATGCGATGTGGCCCGGAGTCGTCGGAAAAGGCCAGCCCGGCACGGAACCGTTCATTGACCTGGATACGATGCTGAAGTTCACTGTCGACACGAACGTCAACGGTCGGAAATTTGACGGTGTGGACCTCTTCCTTTCCCTGCCGCATATCGACATCGACAGTACGGACGAGGATCTCGAACGGCTTGCGGATAAAGTGCGCGGATCAGGGTTGGAGATCGGTTCCTGTGTCGCTCCGATCTGGGCAGGCTGCGGCGGCGGAAGCGCGATGGGGTCTCAGGAAGACCGAGACCGTTTCTGCGAGATGGTCCGCAAGTCGTGCCGGATCGGAATGAAACTGCGGGAACTTGGCGTGCGTCCCGGCGGATGCATCCGCGTCGATTCCTCCTGCGGCGTGGAAGAGTGGAGTGCTGAACCGGTCGAAAACACGAATCGGATCATCGAAACATTCACCGAGGCAGCCAAGATCGCGGCAGATTATGGTGAACGGCTCGCAGCGGAAGGCGAGATCTGCTGGGGAGGAATGCACTCCTGGAAATGGATGCTGCGCGTTCTGGAAGGCGTTGCGTGGCCGGAGATCTTCGGTTTCCAGGCCGACATGTCGCACACCCTGCTCTACCTGCTCGGCTACAATGCGCCGGAAGACCGTATTCTGCCGGAAAACTACGACTGGAAAGATCCGGAAGTGCTCGACGAAGCGCTCTTTAAGCTCACGTCCGCGCTGCGTCCGTGGGTCATTGATTTCCACGTCGCGCAGAACGACGGTTCCGTTTTCGGTTCCGGCGACCACGACAAAACCGGTCGGCACTGCCTCGTGAACGACCCGAACGGGAAGCTGAACATTCCGCATCATGCGAAATTCTGGCTCTGCGATGAATCCGGCAAATTCACCGGCGCGCTGAAGCACATCTGCTGGGACGGCTGCATGTTCTCCAATGCGTGCATGACGAACCCGGCGACCTGGCACGACATTCTCGGTGTGATGATCCAGGTCAGCGAGGCCGTGGGCGAGTAGTTCCTTCTGTTTTGGGTCCTGAAAGTGTCCGGCATTTTCCCCTTTCGGGTACTTTCTGAATGACGGAACTGATGGGATTCCGACTGTTTCATTTTTCCAAAAGTCCCCAGATACTGCACAAAAAGACGATTCCTATCGCCGCGCAGGATCCGGGGATCCCTTTTTTATTCCATTCCGCAAAAGATGAAGATCCATTTCCCGAATCAGTCCAGGACGGTCGAAGCCGCCGAAAACGCCCGTCTTTCCGACATCATCCGCGAGCACATTGGCGAAATCCTCCCGATGCCGTGCGGTGGTGGAGGAACATGCGGGAAATGCACCGTCCAGCTTGCCTCAGGCGAAACGGTCCGTGCGTGCCGAACTTACGCCGACCGGAACATGACGGTCCTTCTGCCGGTGATCCCGGTTCGGCATCAACTCATCCAGACCCGTTTTTCTCCGGAGCTTCTCGAGAACGCAAATGCATGGGAACGCCTCCACCCAGACGCAGACAGTCAGGGATCCGGTGGGTACTCGCTCGCCTTTGATCTCGGAACGACGACTCTTGCGGCCTCACTGATCCAGGAAAAAACCATCCTCGCGACCGTTTCCCGTCCCAATCCGCAGGCTCCGTATGGCGCAGACGTCATTTCACGGATCCAGTATGGAACCCGGCATCCCGCACAGCTGGCAGAGCTTCAGTCTGTACTTTTGAAGGCCGTCCTTGAGATGACGCACGAACTTTTTGAGACGACGCCAGCCCTTCAATTGAAGAGAGAGCAGGACCCCGGATCTGTTGCCGAAACGGAAAAAATGCTCTTTACGTCGGTACGCCGTCTCGTATTCGCGGGCAACACGACGATCGAACAGACTCTTGCGGGAATCGACCTTTCCTCTCTGGCCGCTTTTCCATTTGCGCCGTCCGAAGACCTGAAAAGCCTGGGATTTGCCGGAGATCCCTGCTGGAACGGAATGTTTTCCTGCTTCCGTCCAGAAACACGGATCTTCCTTTTCCCCGTCATGGGCGCATTCGTTGGTGGAGACATCACGGCGGGCGTCCTGGCTTTGCATCCGGAAGAAACAGAATACGCGGCACACACGGAAACTTTCCAGAAAACGCACGAGAAAACGCAGGAAAAAACAGACGCGGAACGATACGAGATCCTGCTCGATTTGGGAACGAACGGCGAGATCGTGCTGGAGACTCCCTCTGGAAGGATCGCGTGCGCTACGGCAGCCGGACCGTGTTTCGAGGGCGCAAAGATCTCCTGCGGAATGTGCGCAGAGACCGGAGCC
>CAZRGJ010000367.1:0-3525 GCA_964599445.1 uncultured Planctomycetaceae bacterium
GGGGTGGCGGATGATTGGGAGTGCGGTGAATGTGCGCATGTGCGTCAGTGCGTATGCACATTCACCGCTTTCGTATACGGCGGCACAGACAGTCTGGCGATCTGCCAAGAGGGGAAACGGGGACCTTTCAAAGGCACTTTCTCGGATTTCAAAGGTCCGCCTCTCGGAAACCAGCCTCACCTCCCGAAGAATGAGCGATGCGCGGTACGCCGATCAACCAAACGCTAAAGGTCACTCCGTGACGGTATTGCCGCATTCCATATGCGTTTCATTTCCGTTTCGTTGGAGTTCCTGCCTCGTCCCAAACCGCAAAGCATAGTATTTTCGCGTTTCTTCCGGGAGTTCCTGACGCTGGAAAAGCTCCGCCGCTTCATTCATGAACTCCAGCGACGTCTCTCCCGTCCTCCGTTTCCGTCCCAGCTCTTCGATCTCGGCCTCCAGCCTGCGAAACGAAACGACAGAATGTTCCCGCCGTTTCCTGACCCGTTCCATGGAATTCCACTCCCTCTCTGCCGCCATTCCCTGAATCTTCTCCGAGTATTTTCCGCCCCGTTTCTGCCCGGAACGGCATTCCCTCGACCGGCTGTTTCCGGCCCCGCGTGCCTGCCGCCAACACAGAAAACGTGAACTTCTCATCCAGAACAGGACGCCGATCAGCAGGATCCCCAGCTTCAGAAAAACGTTCAGTTCATGGGGAAATCGCAGTTTCCCGCCAGAGACCGAATCGGCGGACAGCTCGGAAAACTGCGTGGAAAACCACACCGAAAGGTTTTTCGGCAGCGCACGGAGCGACTCTCCCAAATCGCGGATCCACCGAAAAACGGGAGCGTAGATCCGTTCCTGCTGCGTCTGAAAATTCAGATTCAGGATGGAGTTTTTCCAAAATGTCTCGCAGACATCAAACAGCGAGAAAAGGAACGTCTGCGATGCTTCCCGGACTGGCACGAGATGATGCGAGACCGGATCCAGACGCAGCCACGCCCCATAGCGCCAGTAGGTTTCCGGAACCGAAGCCTGCGCAACGATCTCCTCCGGGATCTCGTGTCTTGGGATCCATGCCTCGACCCACGCATGAGCGTCCTGGTGGCGCACGACCCACGCTTTCGCAGTCGGAGAGTACTCCTGAACCGCAAATCCGATGACGTACCTGGCCGGGATCCCCTGAGAACGGAGCATCTGGACCAACGCAGCCGCGTAAAATTCGCAGTGTCCCTGCGGATGATTCCGAACGAAGTCTTCCAGCGGATCCAGCCCGCGTTCCCGACGCACCGGAGCGGTCGAGTAGCTGAATTCCGGAGAAAACGCGAGCCGACTGGCAAAATACTGCGCAAGTTTTCGGCTGGAAAAAGCCGCGGAACCATCTTGATCTTCCGAATTCTCAAACTCCGCCGCCCACTTTTGAGCCAGACCGCATAGAGATGGAAAAACCTCCAGAGACGGTATTTCAGAAAACGCGGCATCCAGCTCCGGAGTCATTGCGGGGGTCCACGGGGACTGTGCAAGCCGAGGACTCACGTTTGATGTACCGTTTTCTGTAAAATTTGGCTCCTGAAGGAAACCATGCGTCAGCAGCGAGTAGCTTTTTCCCGGGATCGGCTCTCCATTGGCAAAAAGGACCTTCTCCCGAAATGGATCGAACCGGCCCGGCGCATCGTGTGTCCCCGGTGGAAGAAGAAACGGCCAGACGGCAAAAAAAGCAGACTCGGTCGTCGGCTCAAACGTCTCCTCGACGCGGATAAGATCCGGTCTCCGCCATGCATTTCGGTGCAGATGAAGCTGACTCTGCGAAAAGCGAAGCGTACGCGGACAGGTCGGATTCACCCCGGAACTCTCTGCCGGCTCCCACCCGGCCTTTCGATACCGGCCGAAAACCGCCCCGCGGAGATAGAACGGCTCGGCAAGATCTCCGGGTACGGCAGGATCCTGAGGAAATTCCTGCAGTCCCACAGGCTGGTTCCACATCAAAGTTCCATCATCCCGAAAAAGCCGAAGCCAGAGAAACGGCCTGGGATTTCCGAGCTGGGGACCAAATTCGCCGAGCCGGGACGTTTCCGAGTACCCGATCGCAGAGGGAACCGACCATCCGAAATAGCCAGCCGTGAAGTGTGCCGGACGATAGATTCCCGCGAAAAAAAGGAATCCAAAAATCAAAAAAGAAAGCATCCACCCCACAACCGGCCCACGATACGGCAGAACACCGTCCTCCCAACAGGAAATCCGCTCCAGCAATTCCAGTTTCTGCACAAAACGAAGAGCCTGCCGTCTTCGTTCCACGCGGAGCGGATAGCGATCCAGGCGTTCTCGGATCTCCATTTCCCCTGAAATACCAAGCTCTACCGGAATACGCCGGGAATTTCCGGAAGGAGAGCCCGAGAAGATCCGCGTCAGTTCATCGCACACAGCCCCGGTTTCATGAAGGAGACTCTGTTTCATCTGCGAAAATTCCGCAAGAAGATGCACTGCGTAAAGCAAAAGCGCAAATGTAGGAATGAAAAATAGAAACGAAACGATCCCCGGTCGGAAAAGCAGGCCGGAAATGAGCTGTTCGGCTGCGATCAGAAGCAGAAAATTCCGAGTCACGGTCATTCGCCGTGAGAGAAAAAGAAAGACTTCCAGCAGGAGCAGGCAAAAATTGAAGAGCCAGAATGCTGCCTCATACGAAAGACGAGGCAGCCCGGTATAGTGGGGCAGATTTCCGCAAAATGGGAGAAATGCCAGGAATCCAAGAGCAAAAAGCGTCAGGATCGGACGCACGAACCACTCCGGGAAACCGCGGAATTGCGGAAAGATCCGGAAGCAAAACATCAGACTGCCGATCCCAAGAGCAAAAAGGATCCCCGCCCCCCATCCGAAACAGAGGGTCCCGGAAAGCCAGAGCAAAACTCCGACGGCACGATAAAAGCGGGTCATGCAATCCATGCGGTCCTCTCCAACCAAATTTCAGTACTTTCAGCTGGACAAAAAAACGCAGTCCGGAGGAGAACGCCGTTTTTCCCGGCTTCGGTCATCAAAAAAACAGCATCCAGCGGCGCAACTGCGGATTTCGATTCCCAGACCCGCAGTTTCGCAAAATCACAAAATTTCAGCCGTCAACGCTCTTCTTCGATCCGGATCGGTTTGAATTTGAATTTCGGATTCTGCCCGAGATAACGTGCCGGATTATTGAAAAAGATCTCCGTCGCTTCCTGAAGCGAATGACCGCGCCGACGGAACTCCAGGACGGCTTCCTGAAGCGTAAACGGATCGCTCGGTCCCCAATCCGCCGAAGAGTTGATGAGCATCCGGTCCCAGCCGTACATTTCCAGCATATCGCAGGCGCGCGTCGCCGTGCATTTCGTGATCGGGTAAAGCGTAAACCCGGTCCAGTACCCTTTTTCGCGCACAGGCCGGATCGTATGCTCTTCGATGTGGTCGATCCAGACTTTTTCGGGCTTCAGATTTGGGAAACCGTCCAAAATCTCCAGGATCTTCTTCGTGCCGTACAGTTTGTCGTGCAGATGCGGCGTATGGATGAGCAGAAGCTGG
>CAZRGJ010000368.1:0-3522 GCA_964599445.1 uncultured Planctomycetaceae bacterium
GAAGGGCTGACGCGAAACGTCAACTCCCGGCGAATGGCCTACGGCCTGTATCGCCAAATAAAAAAGCGGGAAGCCGCGTGAGAGCTTCCCGCTTTGGGATTTAGAGAAGGTGAACTACTGACGGAAGTTCATGTCGCACGTAACTCCGCCGGCGGCCGGCAGGTAGGAGTGGAGCAGGTAGTCCGCCACCATGCGCTGCGCACTAAACCGCCACGCCATCGTGCGGAGCGAGTTGAGCATCCGCTCGATCCAGAGGTGCGGCAGTCCGTCTGCGTCGCGGTGGTAGTAGAGCGGAATGAGCTCGTTTTCAAGAACATCCATGAGCGAAACTGCATCCCGATTGTCGGTGATCTCGTCATTGACGTGGGCCATCCCTTTTCCAATGGCAAAACCATTGGTTCCGTCGTACGCTTCCGCCCACCATCCGTCAAGGATCGAGCAGTTCAGCACACCGTTCAGGAGTGCTTTCTGACCGGACGTTCCGGAGGCTTCCAGCGGACGACGCGGATTATTGAGCCAGACGTCCACACCCTGGACCATGTGGCGCGCAACGTTCATGTCGTAGTCTTCCACGAACACGAATTTGTTCTTGAAGTGCGGGTCTTTCCGGAGATTCGCGATCCGCTGGATGAACTCCTTGCCCGGCTGGTCGGCAGGATGGGCTTTTCCTGCGAAAACGAATTGGATCGGACGGTCCGCGGAATCCATGAGCGCGAGAAGGCGTTCCCAGTCGCGCATGAGGAGCGTCGCCCGTTTGTAGGTCGCGAAACGGCGTGCGAAACCGATGGTCAGCGCGTTCGGATCAAGCTGAACGCTTTCCGTCTCACCGCGCCGGGCGGCCTGACGTTCCACGCGCCGCTGGATGAATTCCATCATCAGCGATTTGAGCGAAACGTGCGTTTCCCAAAGCTCGGCCGGATCGATCTTTTTGATGTCCTGCCAAGGCTCGGCAGTCCAGTGCGAGTCCATCCAATTCGGGTCAAAGTACCGATCGAAGAGCGTCTGCATCTGCCAGGCCATCCAGCTCTGAACGTGGACACCGTTGGTAATGTGGCCGATCGGGACTTCATTTTCCGGACGGCTCGGCCAGAGATTCGACCACATGCGGCGGGAAACGATGCCGTGGAGGCAGCTCACTGCGTTGGCGTGGCGCGAAAGCTTCAGACCAAGGACCGTCATGCAGAACGACTCGTTCTGGTCGTGAACATTCACGCGTCCCATTGCCATCAGCTGATGGAAATCGATGCCGAGTTTCTGCTGAAGCGGACCAAGATGCTCGCCGACGAGTTCCGGCGAGAATCGGTCATGCCCTGCCGGAACCGGCGTGTGGGTGGTGAAACAGGTCGCCTGCGCCACCTGACGGACTGCCTCGTCGAAGCTCAGACCGTCTTCTTCCATGCGGGCACGGACGACTTCCAGCGTCGCGAACGCGCAATGGCCTTCGTTCAGATGGAAAACGCCCGGATTGATCCCAAGCGCGTGCAGCGCACGGACGCCGCCGATGCCGACGACCATTTCCTGACGGATGCGCATCCGGCTGTCGCCGCCGTAAAGACGCGACGTAAGCGTTCGGTCGGATTCCTGATTTTCCGGAAGATCGCAGTCCAGAAGGTAAAGCGTGACCCGGCCGACGTTCATCTTCCAGACGCTCGCGTAGATCGCCTCAGACGATGTTTCGACCTTCACGATCAGCGGTTCACCGTCTTTCATGACCCGGCTCATTGGAAGATTTTCGATGTTCGTCCGCAGGTACTCTTCCTCCTGCCAGCCTTCCGCATTGAGGTGCTGCTTGAAGTACCCCTGATCGTAGAAAAGACCGACGGCAACCAACGGAACTCCCAGTCCGCTGGCACTCTTGATGTGGTCGCCCGCAAGAATACCGAGACCGCCGGAATAGATCGGGACCGATTCGTGGATCCCGAATTCCAGAGAGAAATAGGCTACCGGCTTGGAACCCAGGACGCCAACATTTTCCGCTGCCCATTTCGGACGCGAATTCATGTACTGATTCAGCCGGCGGTATGCGTAGTTGATCCGGCTGCCGAGAACCATTTCGCTGGCTCGGGCTTCGAGCGTCTCGGGCGTGAATTCCCGAAGAAGCGCGATCGGATTGTGGTCCAGCTTCCGCCAGCGTTCCGGCGCAAGATCACGGAACATCGCGACGACGTCCGGATGCCAGCACCACCATAAATTATGGGCAATTTCCCAACATTTTTCGTAAAGGGACTTCTGAAGAGAAGTTTTGCTGTTCGATACGACACTACTCATTTTTTATTTCTCCATGGATTAACAGAAAAGCGCTAAATATCATACGAAAGTAAACCGCTCTGTCTGCAGATGATCCCCGCGTGCCGAACCCCTCCTGCACTCCTTGACCGCGCGGTCTGCGAGTCCGCACGATTTACGCTTTTCGCGCTTCTCGCGATGCAGAGAGAAATGTGGGCCGCAGAAAAAGCAGCGTTTTTGAGCCGTATGTACTCATTATATCGGATTTTCTGAAAAAATCAAGAGGAATTCCTACAGAATCAGTGAGAAAAAAATCAAAAATTTTGTTCGTTCTGCTTATTCGTGCGTCCGATCCATCCCCCTCCATTCTTAAGAAGCCAGTGGAAGGGGTCCGGGCCTTTTTTACGGACTCGAGGTTTCCGGAAGGTCCGCCAAACCACCCCGTCTCGCTTCGCTCGCCCCCCCTCCTGGGAGGAGGGGCTTCTTGAATACGCGTCCGCACATTCAGCCACCCCTTTTAGAGTACGCATCCACGCATTTGCCGGACACGAAAGTGGAGATCGATTCACGCTTTGAGGCTCTGCGTCCCTACTTGCGCGAGGGAACGTTTACCTGAACCATCGCCACAGTCTCAAATTCTCAAGAGGTCTCCAGGAACGCTGTGTTTCAAAACCGGCGTTCTTTTTTTGCTCGGTTTCGACATTTTGTCCGGCGTCGGCATTTTGTTCAGTTTCAGCACTTCGTCCGGTTTCGGCATTTTGTCCAGTTTCGGCATTTCGTCTGGTTTCGGCCGAATTTCCCGTATTTGGCGAGTTCCCGATCCGGGCTGGAGAAGAATCTCGAATGAACCAGTCCCCTTTCTCATTTTCCGCGAGCGTATTGTTCCGAAACGTCCCTTCCGCGTTTTCCGATACGGAAACGCCTCGGAGATTTTTCACGATCCGGCAGTCTTTCACCGTCGGATCCGTGCCGGCATGGAGCACCAGGATCCCATCCGAGTTCCCGCTTGATTCGCATTCCGAAAACGTTCCGGCCGCTTCGCTGCAAACGTAGATCCCGTTACCAACAGTGTCCGTAAACCGGCATTTTAGAACGCTCGGATCCGTACCGCCCCCCCGAAGTTCGATCCCGGCAAGATGATTTCCGACCGATTCGCACTCCCTGAATTCTCCGCGCGCACCAGAAAAAACATAGATTCCGGACTGGCCGTTTTCTGAAAATCGGCAGCTCAAGACAACCGGTTCCGTACCTCTCTCCAGTGCCATGAATCCGTACATCCAATTCCGGCTCGATTCG
>CAZRGJ010000369.1:0-3507 GCA_964599445.1 uncultured Planctomycetaceae bacterium
CGGATCAGTGAATGCTTGAACTGCGTTCCGATGCCGCGTTTGATCGGAGCTGGCTAATGAAATAATTCGGATATTTTTTGAATTCATTCCGGTTTTCTTCAGACTGGAAAACGTAGTTTCGATTCTGGTAGCGTAATCCGAATTTTCGGGAACCCGGCACCGCTTTTTTCTCATTCGCAAAGTGCACGATGTCGATCCCGCTGAAAACCAGTGCGTAGTATTCCGGAGCATTCTGGAATTTCTGCAGTCCCTCTTCCGTCTGGAAGAAGTAGATTTTTCCTTCGTGTTGGACCGTGAAATTTGAGTTTCCGCGTACCCAGATGTTTCGATCCACCAAAGCGACGGGGCAGTAGCCGTCGAGCATCACATTTTCATTGGCGTACATGGAAATCTTTGGGGAATCTTCTGGGGTCCGGGCATCATTGGTCTGAGGATCGGTGAGCGGATTTTTGTCCGTCGGAACATCATGGAGTCCATGGAGCTGAAGATTCCCATTTTGATGCGTATTCTCCAATGACGCACCGGCCAGAGTGTCCTCTGCACTCATTCTGTGTGCCGAGACCGGAGCATATCCGTTTGCGGGTTTTTGCGTCACGGGCATGAGTTCCTCCTCATCCTTTTGGGATCCGGCAGCATCCAGCCGTTCCATATCCAGAAGCTCAACAGACGGCGCGGATACAGCAGAAGACTTCCGGGCTGGCGCATTGTCCGTATGCTCCAGAGAAAACAGATCCAAATTGGGGGCACGTTCCGGAGTACGCGCCTGAGTTTGCGTTTCACTCTGGCTGTTGAGAGGGAGTTCTTCGCTTTGGAGGCCGTTGTGCGATCCCTTGCGGAGCGGGGCGTCGTCTTCCTGTTCGTTTTCCAGGTCTGTGTTCAGCGCAGGTGACGCAAGCAAGATCGGATCTTCATCCGAAGCTGGACCGCGTTTTTCTTTGATGGGTGTCGCTTGAGCCGTCGAAGTGTTCGTTTCCTGCGGCAGTGAAATGGGAAGCTCATTCTCGGTCGAAGCGAACTGAGGAGCGGAGTTTGCCGTGGGCACAGAAGAGGCCGCAGGTACGGACTTGCCCTTCGTCTGTGCTTCTTCGGCAGAAATCCGGGCAGTTTCCTGCTTTATTTTGTCCCAGTTTTCTTCCCATTCCGAGGTGAACGGGCGGATCATCGGGGGAATTCCAGTCTGGGCAATGACTCCAGACAGAAACGTACTGTACGAGGATGCCGTCTGGAAGCCTCTGAACCGCGCAAGTTCATTGCCTGCTGCGTCCAGGATCAGATCGGTCGGAAATGCCGTGACGTGAAATTCTCTGCAAATGTGCGGCTGCTTCTGGCCGTCGACCTTGACCATGGCGAAATGCTTTCCGGCAAGCGACTGAATCGTTTCCTGCGAGAAGACCTCCCGCTCCATTTTTTGGCATGGACCGCAGTAGGATGTCGAGAAGTGGATCAGAAGGGGACGCTGAGTCTGAATGCACACATTTCGGGCCGCTTCCCAGTTCGTGAACCACCAGCAGCGCGGAAGGAGTGCGTCATCCGATCCGGAAGACACCGGGACTTTCTCTGATTCTTTTCCCGCCATTGCCGTGTCGATCCGCCCGGTTTTGTCGGAAGACGTCTCGGGCATGGCACGTCCCGGCTTGGTCTCGGAAGTTCCTGAAACTGCCGGGACTGAGAGTGCGGTTTGGGTATCTGCGGCTTCTGAAGCAAAAAGGGATCCTGCGGCTGACGCGGACTTCGGAGACGTTTTTTTTGCGTTGGACTTTCCTGACGTCTTCTTTCCTTTTGTGTTTTTCCTTTTGCCTTCTTTCTGATGCGCCGATCCGGTATCCGAGGAGACCGGGCTTGAGAGCCGAACCAGATCGGAGGAGGATATGGAGACCGTTTTTTCCACAGCAGAAGACTCGGCCGAGACTGCGGTAACGGCAGTCGTCTGGGACGAAACGGAATCTTTGGCTGCGGAATCTTCAGAGTCGGATGACTTTTGAGGCACAGTGTTCTGTTTCCATTCCGGTACCATCTGCGTCGATTCAGATTCCGGCACGGCCAGCGTTGCGTCCAGGTCCGGAACCGTCAATTCCAGTTCCGCATCCGTCAGTTTTTGGGCGGAATGAATGGTCGTTGCGGGAAGCGTCGGCGTCTGCGGAGCGGAAGACGTCAGATTTTCAGACGAAACGGACGAAGTATTTTCTGAACCGGGCGTCAGGGAATCTTTGGGCGATCTCTGTGCTGCGTTCTGCGTTTTCGCGTCTGCCGGAATGTACCTGGGCTGGTAGAGTCCGGGATTTACGGAAGAATGGAATCTCGTATTTCTTTGAGCGATCCGGTCCCGAGCGATCCTGCGGCCGGAAAAACGTTCTGCATTCAGAGTGTCCTGCGGGATCAGAGTTCCAAGTAAAAGTGTGCCGAGGATCCCTGCACACAACGAGCGGCATCCCAGCCTGCGGATTTGATTTTTCATTTTTCCCCCTAAAAAAATCAACGATTCCCTGTCGAGCAAATCCCATGCAGCCAACTTGAAACCAGCTTTTTGCTTTCAGGATCCCAGCCTCTTCCGGACTTTGCCGTTTGGGTCTCTTCTTTTGGGATCCGTTGGTTTCCATTTCCAGTTCCATTTTCCCCGGCATGGATTTTGCGGGTCTGATCTTTTGTGCGGTGCCGATGGAACGGCGCAGACGAGATTGCCCGAAATGGCTGGAAATCGGGTGTTTTCGACAAGATTACGGTCCTCTTTTTATCGGAAAGTCTTTTCCCAAAATTTGGAAACTTTTTTGAATGAATGCCTGAAATGATTGTGCCGGTTCTGAGTCAAAAAACGGTTGATTCTGAAACATTTGGATTGCCGGCAGCGCAATTCATGGCGACTTGCGAGTTTTCGCTGACTTTGAGGCAAGTTTGGGATTTTCCAGACAGTCCGTTTAGGACGGTAGGGTTGAATCCTGCCGTTCCGGAGGTTTCGTTGGCTGGGAAGTGGACTTTGGTTCGCGTTCTTTCAGTACGCGTCATCGAATTCCTATTTCACGCCGGGACGGTACGCTTCATCGCCGATCCGTAGGAAAACTGTCGTAGATCCAGCGCGGAATGGACGGGATCCAGCGCGGAATGGACGGGATCCAGCGCGGAATGGACGGGATCCCTTGGTGGTTTCGGGACCATTTCATGCGGTATCGTTGGATGAGGATGGGCCGGAGGAACTGCGTTTCGTTTTCTTCGGGATCGGGACCTGGAAAAAAATCGAGTAGAGGACCGGGACGATGAAAAGCGTCAGGAGCGTCGAAAAAATCAGTCCAAACATCATGGCGGCCGCCATTGCGTCAAACATGGGATCCCGTAAAAGAGGGAGCATGCCGACGATGACGGTCGCTGCCGCGACGGTGACGGGACGCATTCGTTCTACGGACGCATTCAGGACAGCCAGAAATGCGGAGTCTCCTTTTCCGACTTCTTCGTCGATCTGATCCATGAGCACGACGCCGTTTCGGACGATCATTCCCAAAAGCGACATGACGCCGA
>CAZRGJ010000370.1:0-3505 GCA_964599445.1 uncultured Planctomycetaceae bacterium
CCATTCCGCAGCATCCGTGAGGCGACTGGATCAGCTCCAGCCCCGGAATGAGACGCAGAAGATGCGTGGAAGGTGCCCCGACCTGAAGTGCCCGTAAACGGCACGGCGTATGGTATCCGACCCGGAGTTCCCTGCGGAGTTTCGGCATCTTGAGGAGTTGATTTACGTGCAGTTTGTAGAGGTACTCGCTGACTTCGAAACAGTGGCGGGCGACCAGCTCAATGTCTTCGTTTTCCGGATAGGTTTGCGGAAATTCCCACCGAAACGCCAGCGCAGCCGCGGGTTCCGAGACGACGACATCGTATCCCTGCCGCACATAGTCCGCCAAAAGTGCCGCATTTCGGTAGACCTGCGTCTTGACGTAGTCGCTTCTCCCGAGCATGACGGCCGTGATCCCGCAGCCGACCTGATGCAGAGGCACGACCAGCGGCACATGATTGTGCTGGAAGACCTGCACGACCGCCCGGGCGACTGACGAATCAAAATAATTCGCGTAAGTATCGACGAAATAGACGGCCTTTCCCTGGATCCCAGTCGAATTATCCAGAAAAACGGGATGCTCCGAAAGCAGCATCTCAAAAGGATTGGAGGCCAGAAGTGCCGGATTTTTCTGGAGTTTTTCGAGGAAAGAACGCGTTTCCAGATTCGGGATCTTCCGCTCTCTGGAAATGCCGAAACTTTTCTCGATGAGCCAGCGCATCCACCCGGTGGAAAATGCGAGATTTGCCAGATACGGAAAACGGCGGAACCGCCTCACCCAGACATCGAGCCGCACGAGCGACGTCTCGTAAAAATCGAGCCCGTGCGCCTTCGCCCAGGATTCTTTCGCGCTGCGGACCAGGTAGGGAACATCCACGCCGGAAGTACACTCGATCCGGCAGGAATGGCACTGGATGCACTGGTTCATGATACTGCGGAATGCGTCGTCCCCCAGTTCCGTGACGTCCAGCGTCTCGCTCACAAGTCCGGCCATGAGATTGGCTTTCGCTCGCGGAGAGGAGAATTCACTGCAATCGTAGCGAAAAACCGGGCACGCACGGCAAGAAAGCTCCGTTCCTCGGCATTTCGCGCAGCCATTGCACCGGTCCGTGATCTTCCGGATCTTCTCTGGATGCCAGGCGAGTCCCAAATGCGTCAGCGGCGCCATTTTTCCGGACTCTTCCTCATTTTTTTCATCCTCGGACGGCCGCAGGATGCCATCTTCTGCGTAGGTCTCGTCGGCCAGATCGTCAAACGCATTCCCGAGGATCTCCCGGACTTTCTCCATCACCAGAATGGAAGATTCATGCCCGCAGAAGGAAGTTCGGTCCGCGTTCAAAACCGCCGGATCATCCAGAACATTGGAGGAGGCCGAGCTGTCCGGATCCGCTTCCGAGCCAACTTCCGATTCCGTCGCTTCAACCCCTGATTTATTCAGATCGCCGGATACTTTTCCGATCGTTTCCCGACGTTTTTTTGCCAAAACGGCCGACTCCAGGATCTCCTCATTCGAGGAACGTTCTGCATTTCGGAAACTCTCTCCAAAAGTGCTCCGCTCTCTCCCAACGCCCGCAGCAGGACCCGATCCGGCATTTTTCAGCTCGGTACTTTCCAGACCGCCACTTTCCGGGACCATCCATTCAGAAACCTTGCGATCGGACCGAGGATCCGTCATGGAACCGGAGCCGGCCTCCGAAGTCGGCAGTTCCTGCTCCAGCGGCAATGCGGCAGAGGGACGGATCGCACGCCGCCAAAGAAGCTCCATCGCTTCGGGACGCGCATTCGGATCGATCTCGGACCCCATTTTTCCGGGCTGAAAAAGCAGAAACGGATCAAAGACCCTCTTGATGGCGCACGTGATCTCATACTTCGGGTGCTCGAAAAGCGGCATCCAGTACGTCCAACCAAGTCCCAGACCATTTTCCGTACCGATCGTTCCGTTCATCTCGCGCACGAGTCGATAGTATTCCCGCGCAAACCGCAACAGTCTGGCCGCCTCTTCTTCACGGAAAAGATCGACGAGCGGCTGAAGCCGGACCTGCCCCTGGATCGCATGCGAGAAAAAGGCCGCCGTCAGCTCGTGCTTCCACAGCAGTTCCTGAACGCGGAGAAAAAATTCATGAAGCCGAGTCGGCATGACTGCGGCATCCTCGACCAGCGGGTTCCGGATCGGTTTTCCTTTTCCGAAATGGACTGACGGCTCAAACGTCCGGGCAAGCTCCCAGAAAAGATCCGCTTCTGCATCGTCAGCCGAAACAAGCATCTGGAACGCCAGCTCATTCTGCCGGATCAGTTTGTCCGAAAGCGAACGAAGCCGATTCAGAAGACTGAATTGCGCAGAATCAGTCAGCTCGATCAAAAGGACCGCCTCTGTCTTCTCCGGAAACATCGTGTCGAAACGGACGTCGCGTTCTGCCGCAAGATGCAGGTACCGCCGGTCGATCAACTCGCAGGCGTCCGGATGAAACGGCAAAAGAGACTGCACGGACCGCATCGCTTTCTCCATGCTGTCGAAAAAGAGAAGGAGCGTTTTGCGCACTGCCGGGATCTCCGGGAGACGGAGTTTCACTGCGGAAATGACTCCGAGCGTCCCCTCTGCCCCAGCGATCAGGCGCGCCATGTTCAGCCGGTTTCCGTTCTGGATGTTCGTCCAGTATGCCATTTTGTCGATGACCCGCGGCGTATGCGGTATCCTCTGCTGGGCGGAGTACTCTTTCAAAAGATGCGAGATGGTGGTCAGGATCCACTTTTTCTCTTCCTGCGGCGTAAAGAACGGCTCCGGCTCCGCCAGTTTTTCCGGATTGAAGATCTCTTCGCTCTCGCTGTCAGGAAAATGAAGATCCGAGTTCCAGAATGCCGTCCCCCCCTGTTCCGAAAACGCTCCCGCTCCGTCTTCGGAAACTTCCGAATGCCGCGGCGCATCCAGAAGTTCCTGACTGGAAAACTTCACGATGTTTCCGTTTGCCGTGACCATTTCCAGCTCAAGAAGCCAGTCGGACGGACGCCCGAAAGAAAGCCACCGGCTTCCGTAACCGTCGAGAGAAAGCAGCCCGCCGATCGTATTCGGCCAGGAATGCCCAGCACCGGGAAGGATCTGACGGCGATGAGCGCGGAGGATCTCATTCAAACGAGAGCACTGCATCCCGGCCTGGACTTCCAGAACATTCGACTCCGCCTCGTAGTGCAAAAGACGCCGCATATAGCGCGACATATCGAGCACGATCCCGTCTCCGAGTGCCGCACCGACGCAATTGCTTCCCGAACCGCGCGGATGAACGCTCAATCCGTTTCTCCGGGCGTACCGAATGACCGACACGATGTCCATCGTCGTACGTGGAAAAACGATGCACGCCGGCTGGATCTCGTAAAGTCCCGAATCCGTCGCGTACGCCTGCGTACTGACCGAATCCGCAAACACATCCCCGTCGATCAGCCCGCGCAAATCATCCTGGATCCGTTCACCCCTGGGGTTCAGCATCGCTCATCTCTCCATGAAATCCGATTCTTTCAGAAAAAAGCCGAAAGC
>CAZRGJ010000371.1:0-3493 GCA_964599445.1 uncultured Planctomycetaceae bacterium
TCAACGCCGACGCGCCAGCTGTCCGGAATCAGGAACCCGCCGTCAACGCCGACGCACCAGCCATTCAGGTCAAGGATACCTCCCAGCCTAAAACGATCGCAGGACAGCTTCTGCATGGGATCCTGACGCATGGCAAAGAGTTTCTTGCGCAAGTTGAAGGCCGTTTTCATGGAGCCATCTGGGATTCGCGCAATCAGGTACTTTCGCTTTTCTGCGACCAGTTCTCGACCCGGCCTCTGTACTGGACGCAGACAGCAGACGGTTTCGTATTCGCGCCGCAGATCAAAACCCTGCTTCAATGCCCATCCGTGAGCCGGAAGGTCGATCGGGAAGCACTGGTCGATTTCTTCACCTGGGGACACTATCTGCATACGCACACGAGCATCGAAGGGATCGAAGTTCTTCCGCCGGCCGGTTTTTTCACCTGGGAGCAGAACTCCAAACGACTGATCAGGTCCCGCTACGCATCTTTTCGGCTCGACGGCCCCGCCAGCAGTGTCGATGAAGTCGCCGAGGCATTCCAAAAGTCCGTCCTTCAGCAGGGGAAAAAATACACGCTGGACGAAAACGGAAAAAGCGGTCTGGGGATCTCCCTTTCCGGCGGTCTGGATGCTCGATCCATTCTCGGACTTCTTCCGTCAGCACTTCAGAAAAACATGACGTCCGTCGCGCTTGGCGTCCCCGGAAGTGCGGACCACCTGCTCGCGGCACAGCTTGCGGAAAAAGCAGGTACGCAGCACTTCAACTATGAGCTCAAGACCGATTTTCTGCAAAATTACGAAGCCTCGCTCACCGAGATGGTGCGTCTGACCGACGGACAGTATCTTTCCTCAAGCATCGTCATCCCGACGCTTGATTTCTACCGGGAAACACAGATCCGGACACTTTTTCGGGGCCATGCCGGCGAACTGTTCCACATGAGCAAAGCATACGCCTTCTCCATGTCGGAAAAGGACCGAAAAGCGATGGCGTCAGGCCGTCTTTCTCCCAAGATCTGGGCGTTTCAGCATCTTCAGGCGTACATGCTGGACGGCGTTGATTCTGATCTTCTTCTCGGAATGCCGAGATCGGAATGCACGCAGACGGCACGAGGATCCCTTTACCGTGCCGTCGAAGAGACCGGCGAAGAACGCGAAGGAGCCATTTGGCGTCTTTATCTCGCACAGCGTGTTTTCCGCGAGATCCCGCTTTCTATGCGCAAATTTGACTCCCACGTCAATGTGCGTCTTCCGTTCCTCAGCCGCGGGATCGCAGACGCTGTGTTCCGTCTCCCCACACAGTACCGCATGGGCGAAACGATCCAGCAGCAGATCCTGAAACGCTGGCGTCCCGATTTCCTTAAGGTCCGCAATGTGAACACCGGAACGTTCATCGGAGCCTGGCCGATCATTCAGAAAGCCGCGTATCTGCGCCAGCGGATCCTCGCGAAACTCAATGTTCCCGGTACCCAGCCGTACGAAAAAATGGGACTTTGGCTTCGCTCCAACCTGAAACCGCTCGTGCGGCGTCTGCTTCTGGAAGACGGAGGTCTCTCGGGCCGCGGGATCATTCATCCGGACACGATCCGCAATGTCGTCCGTGCGCACAATGAGGGCAGAAACCACACGTACCTGATCCTTGCGCTCCTGATCCTGGAGAAGCAGATGCGCTTTCTGGAGATCTGAATCTCACGGACCATCTCGGGCCCCGCCCGTTCCGCCCAATATTCACGCGAAAGAGTTCAGCCAGACGCATTCCGGTCATTTTTCAGCCGTCCTCCGGTTCCGATCCATTCCGAGTTTCCTCAAGGAGTTTGGGATGGATCTCTTTGGTACTCTGGATCCCGAGTTCCTTCCAGTTTTCGAATTGCCGCACCAGATTTCCGCGGCCGGCCACAAACTGTTTTCGGGTCTGCGAGTACGCCTCATGTGCTGAATCCAATGCACTGCCGAGACGCACCAGATTCTCAGAGATCCCCGTAAATTTCTCGTAGATCCGCGTCGCGCTTTCGATGATCTTCCGCACATTTTCCGCCTGCTGATGTCCCTGCCAGATGAGGCGGATCGTGTTGAGGGCGAGCATGAGTGTCGCGGGATTCACCAGCAGGATCCGTTTCCGGTACGCTTCCATCAGAAGTCCCGGTTCCCGTTCCATCGCAAGAAGCCAGCTTCCCTCGTTCGGCACGAACATCAGGACGCAGCCGACGGTCCCTTTCAGTTTCCCGGCGTAATTCTTCGCGGAAAGCTCCTCGATGTGCTTCTTCACGGACTGAACGTGCTTTCGGACTGACGCTTCCCGCTCGCTCTCATCATCGCTCATCATGAAATTCAGATAGTGCGTGATGGAAACTTTCGAATCCACGATCAGAAACTGCTCTTCCTGCTCATCCATTCCATTTTCGCAGTCCGAAATGATGCCGCCAGTTTCCGCACAGCGAGGCAGACGGATCTTGACGTCGGGAATGAGCGTCTTTCCCTGCTCGTCCTTTTCCTGTGCCTGAATAAAAAAGTCCCGTCCCTCCGTCAGACCGGAAGCATCCAGAATATTTTTCAGGACCGCTTCGCCCCAGTTTCCCTGTTTTTTCGGATCCGCTTTCAGGGCACGCGTCAGTTCCTCCGTATCTTTTCGAAGAAGAAGCGTCTGCTCCGTCAGCCCATGGATCACATGCTCGACCGTCGTTTTGAGTTCCGTTTGCTGTGTCTGATGGCGGGAAAAGGCATCCGTAAAATTCTGGATCTTTTCCCGAAGCGGGAGAAGGAGCCGATCGACATTTTCCCGATTGGCGTCCTGAAGTTTCTTCTGCTGCGATTCCAAATACTCTGCCGAAAGACCGGCGAACTCGGCCCGAAGGAGCTTCGTGTACTGCCCCCACTGCCGCCGATTCTCCTCCTGAAGTCTCAAAAGTTCCGCATCGGCACGCTGCTGCGTCTCTTCCAGACGTTCCTTCGAAAGCTGCTTTTCGTACTCGAGCTGTTCCTGAAAATTCTGCCGGTCCATTTCGTTTCGTTCTTCAAGACCGGCACGCTCTTCTTCAAATTTTTCCACCGTCTGCTGAAGGAGCCGCTCATACCAGACCGTCGTATCCTCCGCGTTTTTATTGGAAGCCCAAAGTTTCTCGGCCGACACCACGGCATCGGCGCGTCCTTTAAAAATGAACACGACCGACGTGATGCAGACACCGACAAAAAATCCGATCCCCGAAAAAATGAGCATTTCCATACCGTTCTCCATTTCTCTTTCTCCGCTGCGTTCCTGGTGCCTGACTTCTCCTAAAGACGACTTTTCTTCAGATATTTTAGCACGAAACCCCATCCTGTCAAGCGGGGTCTGTACGACCGCCAGCGAATTACGATTCCGCGTCAAGAATTAGGTGTCTTTTCCGGAAAACTCAAGTCCGCCCCAAAAACAAAATGGCCAGCGTGCCGCAGGTTCTGCGTCCAGACGGATGGAGACAAAAAAAGCCGGTACGCTGGAGAAAATGTACCGGCCCAAAGGATCAGGACCTTTTGGGTTT
>CAZRGJ010000372.1:0-3488 GCA_964599445.1 uncultured Planctomycetaceae bacterium
AGCCTCCGAAGAAGAACGTAGACGCCGAACGGAAACGTCGGAACGTTTTGCTTTCTACTCGAATGTCGTCGACCGGATCTCTGCCTTCGAGCTGATCGAAGAAGAAACGGCAGCGGAACGCATCCGGGAAGAGGAGGAGAGCCAAGCGTTCCCCGCTCGGACAGCCAATCGGGAGCCCGTCCGCAAAACAGAGAGCCGGACGACGTCCGCCAGAAAAGGACGCCCCCGCAAAAGCGCGATGGAAAAAGCCGCAGACTCCACATTCCGCACGATCGGAAGGGAATTGGGGAAAAGCATCACGCGCTCCATTCTGGGGATCTTCTTCCGAAAACGCTGACCCGGTTTTCGGAATTTCGCGGAACGTCAGAACTCGGATACGCGAACCGAAAGGAGAATTTACGAAATGCGGGACATTTGCTATCGAAGCAAAAAACTGGGAGACGTGACTGTCCGGGGTACTTCACGAGCCAGCATTCAATCCTTCTGGAACATTCCGGAATGGGATCTTGGACTGGATGTGGGCGGACATCCGTGGGATTTCACTCCCCACCTTGGGCGTCTCTTCATTTCGCACACGCATCGGGACCATATCCTGGGACTTTACCAGCTGATCGCCCGACGTCAAAAACGGTCGCTTTCGCCGCCCGAAATTTTCGTTCCAGCCGAATCGGAGGACGTCGTCCGACGCTTTCTTGAAGTTTGGCAGGAAATGGATGGAACGCGCTATCCGTTCCATCTTCAGGGGCTGAAGCCTGGTGATTCGGTCGAATGGGAAACCGCTTCCAGAATACGCTTTCAGGCAAAAGCCGTCCGCAGTTTCCACCGACTCCCGTCACTGGGATTTCTGATCTTCGAAAACGAAACGCCCCGACTCGCCTACACGGGAGACTCACTCCCCGCGATCCTGGATGAAAATCCTGCATTTTATCAGGCAGAAATCCTCATTATGGAGATGACTTCGGCCGATATGTACTATACGCCGGAACAGATCCATCATTTCGGGCACACGCATTTCCTCGATATGCAGGAACGGCGGGAAAAATTTGCGAACCGATGGATCCTCGTCTCGCACTTTACGTGCAAGCGGAGCATGGACCTTCTGTGCCGACACATTGCAGAAGCATTTCCGGACCGTCTCGGCGGCCGGCTCATCGTATGGTGAACCGCCGATCCTTTTTGTCCATCGGCCAACACTCCCAAGTCCAACAGTCCCTCACCCCACAGGACAGAATGAAACGTCCCAAGGCCCCCAAATTCCCAGAAGATGACGTCTACAGACGGCAGCTGCTCACCGACGCAGGTCTGCCTCCGGACGCTCATGCACGCATCCGCGCGATCGCCGGTCCAGCCGAGATCCGCGCGATCGTATGTGCATTTCAAAAACGGGCAGCCTTCTACCAGCCGGGGATCCGTCCGCTGGAACGCAGACGTGAGGTCGATTCTCATGGACTGGAAAATGTCGCGAGCCGGCAATTCCGCGCCAATCTCCACATCCACACACGGCATTCCGATGGACGGCTTTCGATCCCGCAGCTTCTGCGGCAGGCGTCCATCTATGCAGACAGCACGGCAGAAATGCTTCAGGAAGATTCACCGGCCCCATTCGCTCCGTTTACGATCGGCATCATGGACCACAATCGGGTGGAAGGCTGTGCGGAAGCCGTTCGGCTGATTTTCGAAAGCCCGCGCAGGTACCGGAACCTCCGCGTCATTCTCGGTTCGGAAGTCACGGTCCGGCTTCTGAATATTTACGAACATCAGCTGCGCGAAAAGCGTCACGTCCACTTTCTCCTCACCGGGATCACGCCGGAAGCTCAGGAGATCCAGAAATTTTTTCGTCCATTCGCCAACGTGCCGCCGCCGAACCGCCGTCTTGCCCGCCACGCACCGTCCGTGACTCTCAGCCAGGTCGCGCAGATGCTCCGGACCCAGCAGTTCGGTTCCCTTTCCATGGCGCATCCTTCGCGGATCCAACTTCAGAAATTTCTCTGCCAGCCGGACCGAAGAACGGAAGCCATGCGCCAGTACATCCATCTCTTCCACGAGACACTCGGGGATCGTGCACTTTATGTGGAGGCATTTTACCAGGCGTACTCTGGAAATCTTGCCGAGAATCTCCAGGAACTGCGCACCATTCTGGAGACGGCGGCCGCGGAGCGTCTCCTGATCGCAGGCGGGATGGATACGCACGGTGCAAACATTTTTTTCAGCAAAGCGTCCCCACGTTTCCAGATTTAGCGAACAAAACCACCGCAAACGGCCATTTATTCCCAACCGTATGCGGCAAAGTCCCTCCCAACCGGCCCTGATAGTCCTGCCCCCAACACGAACGGCCATTCGTTCCCTTCCAAGACCGGCGTATTTGCCGATTCCTGCCGATTTATCCAAGGAGCCAGCCATGAAGAAATTAAACCGTTTTCCGTTTCAGAAACACACGATCTACCTCCTTTTGGCACTTCTGGCACTTTACGCCGGCATTGCGAAACACACGGCCGCAGCGGAACACACTGCGAAACGGACGAACGAAAACATGACGGAGATCTCAGCCGAAAACGCCGAGCCAAATACTGCACAAAATGAGGCTCAAACCGGCACTAACCCCCGCGCTCAAAATGCCGGACGAACCATTCCGAAGACGTTTTCCGAAACGCCGTCCGGCTACCCTTCCTGGCTTCAGGACCGCTGGTTCTACTCTTCGCTGGGAGTGAATTCCGATGAGACCGCAGAACAGCTCACTGCACTCATTCGCGATGCCGGAGATTCCGGACTCAATGGTCTCCTCTGGGCCTGCGGGATGGAGAACTGCGGAAAATGGTCTCCGGAACAAAAAGCGCGTTTTCGAAAAATCAAAACGGCTGCCGACGAAGCCGGAGTCGAGATCATTCCAATCATCTGGTCCGTCGGCTACGGCACGATGCTCGGACGAGATCCGCATCTCGTGGAGTCCGTCCCGATTCGTGACCTGCGCGTCATTGCCCGCGGAGGGAAAGTCAAACTCGATCCGGAAGAAGAAGCCGTTTCCTCTCCCTACGGAGGTTTTGAAGAATTCCGCGGAAACACCCCGCTCGGTTTCCAGTTTGCCGACCAGCCCGGGACGATCGCGTTTTGCGATACGGAGATCCGGCATTCCGGCAATTCCTCGCTCCGTCTGGAAAATTTCACTGCCGACAAACACGGGCACGGCCGCGTGCTAATGAAGCTCAGGGTCACGCCGAACCGCAGCTACCGCGTCAGGATCTGGTTCAAAACGGCAGCACTCCCGGCACAGGGACTCGTTCGCTTCCAGATCTACGGTCCCAACGGCTCGTGGGTCTCCATCGCCCCAAAACTTCCGGAAAACGGCACGCAGGACTGGACGGAAGCCTCGCTGAACTTCACGACCGGCGAGAAGGATACGGAAGTCAACTTCTACGCCGGAGTCTGGGAAGGTACGGATGGGAAGGTCTGGCTCGACGACATTTCGCTCGAAAGCAGCGACATGACGGCAC
>CAZRGJ010000373.1:0-3468 GCA_964599445.1 uncultured Planctomycetaceae bacterium
AAAAAAGCGATTCGCGAAAACCAGATCGTCGTTTTGTGCGGAGAGACCGGGTCGGGAAAATCAACGCAGCTTCCCAAAATCTGCCTTGAGCTTGGATTCGGCGTCCGGAAGCTCATCGGGCACACGCAGCCCCGGCGTATCGCGGCGATATCCATCGCCAACCGTCTCGCGCAGGAGATCTCCATGGGACGGCAGAAACCGCTTCAGGATCCGGAAAAATACACGCCGGTCCAGAAATCTGAAAAAAGCACGCCGACTCGAGACGCAGACAAAAATACGCCGGTTCCGGTCTCTAAAAAGCATTCCTTTTTCGAAAATTCTGCTTCGGAAAAAAAACCGCTGACGCTCATTCCGCCGGAAAAGCTCGTCGGGTACAAGATCCGGTTCACGGACCACACGTCGCCGGAAACGTGCATCAAGCTCATGACGGACGGCATTCTGCTTGCCGAGACGCAAAGCGATCGATTTCTGAATCAATACGAGGTCCTCATCATTGACGAAGCGCACGAACGCTCGCTGAACATCGACTTTCTGATCGGCATTTTACGCCGTCTCGCCGACAAACGGCCGGATCTGAAGATCATCCTGACTTCCGCGACGATTGACGCAGCCCGATTCGCCGCTCATTTCGAAACGGAGACCCGACGGGTCCCGATCCTCACCATCGAAGGACGTACCTACCCGGTCGACGTCCTCTACCAGCCGATCTTCGAAGACGAGGAATATGAGGACGACGATGGAAATGGAAACGAAAATGGAAGCGGAAACGGAGCAGGGGACCGGACTTTCGGCGGCAGTGCGGGAGGGTACGGACGCGGTGAACGCAAAAAAGAGGCGTCGACGCGCGTCATTCACGACGGAGACGTCCATCAGGCGGTCATTCGGGCCACGGAGACGCTCGCGAAAAAAGGGCCGGGCGATATGCTGGTCTTCATGCCGACGGAACGCGACATTCATGAGCTGGTGAAGCTTTTCCAGGGGGAATCCCAGCGTCAGCGGCTTTCTCTTTTCCGGCACGAAAACGTGGACGTTCTTCCGCTTTACGCCCGGCTTCCCGCCGATGCGCAGCAAAAGATCTTCAATCCGGTGAGCAAAAACCGGCGGATCGTCATCGCGACGAACGTCGCAGAGTCCTCCGTGACCGTTCCGCGGATCCGGTACGTCATTGATTCCGGCACGGCCAGAATCAGCCGGTACTCGGCACGCTCCAAAACGCAGCGTCTTCCGATCGAGCCGATTTCCCGCGCGTCGGCAGACCAGCGAAAAGGGCGATGCGGGCGAATCGGGCCCGGGATCTGCATTCGGCTTTACTCGGAAGAGGACTACCTTTCGCGCGAAGAGTACACGCAGCCGGAGATCCAGCGCACGAACCTGGCGTCGGTCATTCTGCAGACCAAACTGCTGCGTCTGGGGAAGATCGAATCCTTTCCGTTCATCGACATGCCGAAGATCGCCTCCATCCGCGACGGCTACCGGACGCTTTTTGAGCTGAAAGCACTCACGAAATCCTCAGCAGAAGGAGAACTGACGCCGCTTGGACAGAAACTCGCCAGACTCCCGGTCGATCCGCGCATCGGGCGCATGATCCTGGAGGCTCTGGAAATGGCGAAGGAAGCCCACTCCGGAACGCCCTCTCCCGAATCAAGCCGGGCCGGGGATCCCGTTCCGTCTCAACGCGAAAAGAAACGGGGACACTCCGCCAAAAAAGAGAAGAATCGCCCAGCCGTCGATCCGCTGCGTGAGATCCTGATCATTGCGTCCGCTTTAGCGATCCGGGATCCGCGGGAACGTCCTGTCGAAAAGCAGGGGGAAGCCGACGCCGCACATGAACAGTTCATGGACCCGCGCTCCGATTTCCTCTCGTTCCTGAAGATCTGGGATCTCTATTCCCGGCTGAAGGAAAAACTTTCGCGCAGTCAACTCATCAAAGCGTGCCGGCAGAACTTCATTTCGTGGAATCGAATGCGGGAATGGCAGGACGTCTGCCATCAGCTTCACGAAATGGTCCAGCAGCTCATGAAGGATGCGCAGCTTCCCAAAACGCTTCTTCCGGAAGTCGATCAGCTTTTGGCGCACAGCGTACTTTCGAATGAAAAGCCGGAGCTGACTGCGGCACGCAGCGACGCCATCCACCGTGTCCTTTTGAGCGGACTTCTCTCGAACATCGGGCAAAAAACGCCGCTTCCGCAGGAATATGCCGTTGGAGGAGGCGGAAAATGCGTCCTTTGGCCGGGAAGCGGTCTTTTGAAGTTCGCGGGAAATGGAAATCCGGAAAAAAGCGGAAATTCTCCGAACGGCTCCAAACGTACCCAAGAGGACGCAGGAAACTCCAGATCCTCACGTTCCGATGCTGACGAGATCTACCGGCCCAAAGCAGGCCATCGTCTCTGGGGGAGAAATCTGGACGCGTACGGACGGATCCTGGAAAACAGGACGGCTGGCGAAAACGCAGGGAGAAACGAAGGAGGACTTGGGCAGGACGCAGACGGTTCCCGAAATGAAGTTTCCGGGACTTCAGAAAATCAGGAAGAGGCGGCCTCCCGGAAAAAATCGCTTCCCGATTGGGTCATGGCGGCGGAAATGGTCGAGACCTCCAAGCGTTTTCTCCGGACGAATGCCGTGATCGACCCGGAATGGATCGAGCCGCTGGCCGGGCATCTCGTCACGAAAACGTACAGTGAACCGCACTGGTCGAAACAGAACAATCAGGTGATGGTCTACGAAAAAGTCTCTCTTTCCGGCCTCACCATCGTACCGCGGCGGCGAGTCCCATACTCTGGCGTCGATCCGGTAAAAGCACGCGAAATGTTCATTCAGCTGGGACTCGTAGAGGGGAACTGGCAGTCCCGAGCCGAATTCTATTCCTGGAATCGGGAGCTTTGGTTTGAGCTGGAGCAGGTCCAGGCCAAACTTCGCCGATTCGACTACCTTCCCGGAACGTGGAAACTCTACGAATTCTACGATCAGCGCATTCCCCAAACCGTCTCGGACACCGCGTCGCTCGAGAAATGGCTGCGGAACGCGGATGCGGAAACGCTCAAGTCGCTTGAGATGAAGGAAGAAGATCTGGTCAGCGAATCCGCGGACACTTCTCTTGCGGAACGTTTTCCGGATTCCTTCTCGGGAGAATTCACGTACACGGCACGCTCCGTCGCGATGAAAAAGCCGGCGAAATCCGGAACGAGCCGGGAGATCCTCACCGATTCCGAGAATGCCTCCGGAACCGAGACCGACTCAGACGGCGGGAATGCTTCTGGCGGAAATTCCTCCGGCATCCAAACTCCGCAGGAGACCGACGCGCCGGCCGCACCGATGCGGGAGATCCGACTTTTTGGTCAGGTCATCCAGCCGAAAAAAACCAAAGCCCCGAAACCTCAGACCTCCGGAAAAAATACGCCCGCCGCATCTTCGTCTTCCGGTTCGTCTTCCGGTTCCGTATCCGGTTCTGGTTCAGCATCGAATTCTGCG
>CAZRGJ010000374.1:0-3460 GCA_964599445.1 uncultured Planctomycetaceae bacterium
TAAAGATCCGGAGATCTTTTCTGCGGTTGGGATAAGGAAAGCGGTCGATCGTTTCGCAGATTTCGGAAAGGAAAAATCGGAGATCCGCGGCGTTTGGCCCGATGGAACTGCAATGTGCGGCAGGTCAGCCAATGCGGAGCGTTTTGTCCTCATCAGGCAGGACTTCCGGCGGAAGTTCCAGACCATCCAGGTGTTCCTGCGCGAAAAAATCGTTCAGGTCATGGTATTCGAATGGGCCGGTAAAACCGTCGAGCGACGAAAGAGCCAGGCAGGCACGGACTCCGACTCCGGTCGAAAGCGGTGAGGAGATCCAGCAGTCGATCCCTTCCTCCCGGCAGATGGAAAGGATCTCTTTCGCATTTTCGAAACCGCCGGCCCGGACCGGGTTGATCTTGACGGTCTTCGTGCTTCCGAGACGAAGAGCTGAGAGGACCGTTCCCGGCGAAACGACGCTTTCGTCAAGGCAGACCGGGAACGTGAGCATTTTCTGGAATTCCGCATCTTCAACAAGCTGATCCGCAGGGAACGGCTGCTCGATCATGAAGGGGAAAAAGTCGCGCATCTGAAAAAGAATATCGTAGTTGGCGGTTCCCAGTGCCCCTTCAAAATCAAGATGGAAAGATGCATCCGGATTTTCCTGACGTACACTGCGCACCATCGCAATGTCCCATCCCGGGCGGATCTTCAGTTCAAGGTGAACATAGCCGGCATCGTAAAGTGTTTTGATCTGATCCAGGAACGCATTGCCGTCCGGATAGCCGTCGGCGTCCATTTCCGGTTCGTCCATCGTCGTGAAGATCTGCTGGGAAATCGGACTTCCTCCGAGCGTCTGGGCGAGCGGTTCGTTTTTTTCTGAAGCACGCAGACCGTACCAGGCGATCTCGCAAAGTGCGTAAACGGTTGGATTGCGGGACCATTTCCCGAGAATCTGGCGGAGCGTGGCCGTGTCGGAAACGGACGCATTTGCCAGTACCGGAATAATGTGCTGGCGGAAAGTCTCAGCGAGATACGCAAAATCAAGATCGGGAAGGAGCGTATTCGTGACTTCTGCCTGACCTGTGCCGTTCTCTGATTCCAGAGTGAGGATGACGCTTTCGAATGTTTCGAATGTGTCGGCGGCAACTTTTACGGGGCGCAGAAACGGACGCTGGATGAAATCGACTTTTGCGTTTTGGATTCGCATGGAAGGCTCCTTGAATTCGGATGGACTGTTTTCCGGACGGGGACGGAAATCGGAAAATCAGAGGCATGCCTCTCTGAATGGGAAAATGGAGGACCATTTTTTCTTCATTTTACTCATCTTTTTTAAAAAGTCAATCCTTTTTTTAAAAAAGTCCATCTTTTTCAGTGAAAAAACGCGAATTCCAAAACATTGGGGCGAAATCATTTCGGAGTTCCTTTTTCGTCTTGACAGAATGAGGCAAAATGAGTAAACTTTGGCTGTCTGATTTTTAAAAGATCATTCACGTTCAGAGGGCTGGAAGGCAAAATGTCGGCAAAATGTGCCCGGCGTCTGGATCGTACGGTCTGGCTCGTGCAGATGTCTGTTTCTCCGGAGAGGTCTGGAGAGAAGAGCCGGAAAGAGCCGGAAAATGTCAGCCGGAACAGAACGTGAAGCAAACGAAATGCAGAATTGAAATGAAGTGTCAAAAATGCGATAAAAAAGCGACGATGCACATCACGGATCTGGTCGGCAGCAAGCCGGTCGAGCTCCATCTTTGTGCCGAACACGCTCAGGAATATCTTGCCCAGACGGAGAACGGTATGTCGCCGGTCGGCGGAAACATGGCCTCCGCGCTGGCTGCACAAATGGCGCAGCAGATGGCGTTTTCCAAGGTTTCCGATGAATTTTCGAAATCCGATCAGGAAACGTGCCCGGTCTGCGGACTCACCTTTTTTGAATTTCGCGCGAACAGCCGACTCGGATGCCCGGAAGACTACCAGACGTTTCGCAAACAGCTTACTCCGCTTCTGATGAACATTCATGGAGAATGCCGGCATACCGGAAAGCGTCCGTCCTGTTTTGGAGAGGAAGACGCCAGAAAACTCACTGCGCTGATCGGATACCGTCGGGAAATGAGTGAAGCCATCGAAACGGAATCCTACGAAAAAGCAGGAATGCTGCGCGACAAAATCAGAAAACTGGAAAGTGAGGCAGGGATCGAATGACCGTTGAAGAATTGGTGCTGTCCCGGCGCGAGTGGCTGAGGAATGACGGACCGGATTCCGAGATCGTGGTTTCTTCGCGTATTCGTCTGGCACGAAATGCGGCGGCTTTTCCGTTTATTGCGAAACTGTCGGACGATGAGAAAAAACGGGTCATTGAGCTGCTTCGAAAAGCCGTCCGAAAAACGACATTTGGCCAAAACTGCTCGCTCTTTTTCATGGATGAGCTGGGGACACTGGAACGTAAACTTCTGGTCGAGTGCCATCTCATCAGCAGAGAACTTGCGGAAGGAGAGGGCCCGCGCTGTGCGATGATCTCGCCGAACGGACATTTCAGCCTCATGTTCATCGAGGAAGACCATCTGAGGATGCAGTGCATCAAAAGCGGGTTCTGTCTTCAGGAAGTCTGGCGCGAAATGAACGATCTAGATACGCAGATCGAAAAAAATCTCGTTTACGCCTGGAATCAGGAACTCGGATACCTGACGGCCTGTCCGACGAACGTGGGGACCGGGATGCGTGTGAGTGTCATGCTGCATCTGCCTGCGCTGGCTTTGACCCGCCAGTTCAACAAGGTGTACAACAGCCTGCAGAAGATCTCTCTCATCGTGCGCGGTCTGTATGGGGAAGGTTCCCATGCGTGGGGTGACTTTTACCAGATCAGCAATCAGGTCACGCTCGGCCTTTCGGAAGAAGAGATCCTCTCCCAGGTTCACGATGTCGTTCGGGCGGTCATCAGCTACGAGAAAAAAGCGAGAGAATTCCTGCTTGAAGAGAATCGAGAAAAACTGGAAGCAGGTTTGGAAGAGTGCCTCAAGTCCATTCGGGCTGCGAAGACCATTAGTGCGCAGGAAACGCTCAAATGTCTGTCTGCGATCCGGCTTGGGATCAATCTGGGACTCCTTTCGGATATTTCGCTGGATGTCGTGAATCAGCTGATGCTTCAGATCCAGCCGGCGTATCTGCAGTGGATCTACGGCGGCGTGGAATCCTCGCTGGACGCCAGTGAATTCCGTGCCCAGTACCTCCGAAAATATCTCCTGGGGATCTGGAACGAAGACTGAATCTGCCCCGCAGAGTCCGGGTGTTCCTGAGTCTCCGCGTTTGGGACAGCGGCCGCATTCCGTGTTCGGGAGTGCGGCTTTTTTCGTGCCCTGGCCGTTTCGGAACCGGATCGGGACCGTGTTTTCCGCGGTGCCTGGTACTTTTTCCGGTACTTTTCCCGGTGTGTTCAGTGCTCGGCGGGCGTTTCAAAGTGAAGCATTCCAGAGTACTGCGGTCTGCCGTCGATCAG
>CAZRGJ010000375.1:0-3448 GCA_964599445.1 uncultured Planctomycetaceae bacterium
CGGGACGGCGATCCCGGCATGGGACGTTCCTCTGAGCGAGCCGAACGACCCGTCTTCCCGTCCGCTTCTCGCTGCATTCACCGACACCGGGGCGGGGGAAGTGCTGGCGGTCAGCGAGGATAAAGGGCGGACCTGGAAGTATGATTCCGTGCTGGTTCGCCATCGGGGACGTGATCCGCAGCTGATCTGGCTGGAGAAAGAGAAAACGTGGCTCATCGCGGTTTACGAGGAGATCGAAGAGGAGCGTCTCATTGCCTTCTATCAGAGCAAAGACCGAAAAGAATGGACACGTACCGGTGCGATCTCCGGTTTCTATGAATGCCCGAACTTCTACGAAATGCCGGTCGACGGAGATCCGGAGAATACGCGGTGGGTCCTTTGGGCTGCTGACGGACGGTACATGACGGGGCATTTCGACGGGAAGACGTTCGTGCCGGAGCACGCGGAGAAGCACACGCTGCATCGCGGGAATTTCTATGCGTCGCTCTGTTTCTCGAACACTCCGGGCCGTCTGATCCAGATAGGCTGGGCGAGGATCGAGATTCCGGCGGAAGCGAAACATACGTTCAATCAGACGTTCACCGTTCCGCTGGAGCTGACGCTGCGCAAAACGCCGGCAGGGATCCGTCTTTTTGCCGAGCCGGTGAAGGAACTGGAGATTTTGCGCCAGGAAAAACGCGAGTTTAACGGTGAATTTTCTCTCGACGGTTTCGGTGACGGCCAGCTCTACGACGTGAACGTGACGCTGGATGCCGAGCAGGATGCAGAACTGATTTTCGGGAAAGACCGCGTAGTCTGGAATGCCGGGAAACGGGATCTGAATGGAATGGGGCTTCGTCCGCAGGATGGGAAGGTCACGTTTCGGGTGCTGATCGACCGTCCGATGTTCGAGATCTGCGCAAACGGCGGAGAGGCGTACCTCACCTCGCCGCGTCAGGATGCGGGGGAACCGCTTGGTTCGATGACGTTCAACGGAAATGGAAACGTGGAGATCTGGAGTCTGAAGAGCATCCACGAGTAAACGTTTCTGGGAATCTGTGCCGGCATTCCGCGTGTCGGCGCAGACCGCAGAAGGTTTGCGTATGGAACCGAAGCTCTTAAAGTATTCATTCCGCAGGTCGATTTGGTTCACCCGGAGCCGTCGGATGGCTTGGAATGGCTGAAGGGCTTTGATATTTTGGCGAATTGGGAGAGTATGTCGGCGCAGTACGATCGCGCAAAAGATGAGTTGACGGCTGGAACCCGGTACGAGGAGTTCCGCCCGCTGGTGCCGTTCCTGGGCATGATGATCCTCGGGATCCTCACGGACCGTTTTTTTTTGAGTCCGCAGGAATTCGAGACTTCGATCTCCGGGACTGCCTGGGGATGGTTTGCGTTTCACGTTCTGTGTCTCTGTGCGGCGTTTGTGTGTCTGCGGAAGAATCGGGCTCTTCGGAAAAATGAAATTTGGGCAGCGGAAGGCCTGGATGGCATTTTCGGAGCCTCTTCCCGAAATAACGGAGCGTCTGGGACCTCTTCCCCAAAAGCGGATGCGTTGGGAATGGCTTTCGAAAGTTCAGGTGAAGGAAGCCGAGAACTCGGGAGTATCCGGGGGGGAGAGACCGGTCCTTTTTCTTGTGCCGGGTTGATTCGTTTCTTTCGGGGATCGAAAGACAGGATGGTACCAGTTTTCCTGCTGCTTTCTTTCTGTGCAGTCGGAGGACTTTTCCATCATCTCTACTGGAATTTTTATCCTGAGACGGAGCTCGGCCTGTACGCTGGAGATCCGTTTTCTCTGGAATGCATACAGGGAAAGATCGTTCGTCCGCCGGAATTTACGTGCCCGAACAGGAACGCCAGTTTTCTGGGAGATGAAAATGAAATGACCACGCAGCTCCTTCTGAAGGTCCAGAGGCGCAAGTCAGGAACAAAATGGGTTCCCGCGACCGGGAATCTGCTCGTGCGGGTCATGGGACGAATGGAAGACGCTCACGTTGGAGACGTTTTTCAGATGAGCGGCAGGATGAGCCATTTTTCGGAATCAATGAATCCCCGGGCCTTCTCCGCGCGAACATTTTATCGTCAGCAGCGAATTCTGGCGGTCCTTCGCGTTCCGTCAGAAAAGAATCCACAGCTGGTTTCCAGACCGGGGATCTGGGGCGTTTTTCGGATCGTGGAATGGCTGAGAGACTCTGCGTCTGTACGGCTTGAACGTTTTTTGACGCCGGAAACGAGACCCATGGCGGAGGCTCTCATTTTGGGATGCCGGGAGGAAGTCTCCGTCGAAGATCTGGACGAGATGCTTGAGACGGGGATCATCCACATCATGGCGATCTCCGGACTTCACGTGGGGCTTTTGGCTGGAGGACTTTTTTTGCTGGCGCGGTTCTTTGGAACCGGACGGACCCTGACGGTTCTGCTGACGCTTGCGGGTGTCTGGCTTTACGTGCTGGTCAGCGGTGCACGGCCTCCGGCACTCCGGGCAGGGATCCTCGTCGCGATCTCTACGTCCGCCTACTGGCTCGCCAGGCCGCAGTCCCATTTGAATTCGCTCGCGGCTGCGGGACTTTTTGTCCTCGTTTTGAATCCAACGTCGCTTTTTTCAACGGGGACTCAACTCTCTTTTCTTGCTGTCGGCGTGCTGCTTTTCTCTCCGGTCCTGCGGGATCTTCCCCAATTGCGGAAACAGGAAGAATACCGTGAGGATGAGGAATACCCAGCTGAAGATGAGGCGGAAGAAAAGAGTGCGGAAGAAAGAGGGAGAGAGACTCAAATTTGGAAAAGGGGGACCGGGAAGAGAATGGTACGCCGTTTCCCATGGCTGACTTTTGAGAAAAGGGAACCGGACGTGAATGAGCTCCATCTTTCCTGGGAGTACCTTTTTGCCGCAAATGCAGACCACCGGGCGATCTTTCGCAGAATGATCCGCCGTTTTTTGACGCATACCCTGAATTTGCTCCTGGCCTCGCTTCAGATGACGCTTGTGCTGATGCCGCTGGTCGTCGGTTCCTTTCATGTGGCGGCATTCATTGGGATCCTGCTGAATATTCTGCTTTGGCTTCCGCTGATGGCGGCCATGGTTGGGGGAGCCGGCGTCGTGCTTTTCGGTACCCTGCCGATGGTGGGATCGTTTTTCGGATGGATCTGCTCGACCGGACTGTCCGTAATGGACGCACTCATCCACTGCGGAGCACAGATCCCCGGGCACTGCCTCTGGATGCGCGGAACGCCGACATTCTGGAACTTTCTCCTTTACTCTTCGCTGATCGTGTGGGCGGTTTTTCCTGCTGTCCGGCTGCGGAATCGAAAGCAGCACGCGGTGTTTTGGACGCTCATGCTTCTTCTGCTCTTTCCGTCCTGGTTGGATGGAAATGGGAAACGCAGTGAACTTCGGTGCTCAGCCATTTCTGTTTCTCAT
This sequence comes from uncultured Planctomycetaceae bacterium, assembly GCA_964599445.1. Lineage (GTDB taxonomy): Bacteria > Planctomycetota > Planctomycetia > Pirellulales > Thermoguttaceae > RGIG3701. Next base: position 3,398 of record CAZRGJ010000375.1, read on the forward strand.
GGTCTCTCGATCCTCATCCAGCTTCCGGACGGCCGAAATTTTCTTTACGAT
>CAZRGJ010000376.1:0-3448 GCA_964599445.1 uncultured Planctomycetaceae bacterium
GGGACCGACGTTCTCGGACAGACTGCGGAACTTTTCAGGACGCAGTTTCCGGGACGGAAAGCGATCGTCGTCGCGGATACCAATACGTGGGCAGTGGCGGGAGAAAAGGTCTTTCAGATCCTGGATGAGGCTGGGATCGCACAGGAGAAACCGTTCATTTTTGATGCGGTCGGTCTCTACGCGGAGTGGAAATACATTGAAATGCTGGACGAAAATCTGAAGGCGCACGATGCGATTCCCGTGGCGTGTGGTTCCGGCACGATCAATGACCTCTGCAAGCTGTGTGCGTTCCATCAGAACCGCCGGTACATGGTATGCGGGACGGCGGCGTCGATGGACGGATACACTGCGTTCGGTGCGTCGATCACGTTTGAGGGAAAGAAGCAGACGTTCAGCTGTCCGGCACCGCAGGCCGCTTTGGTCGATACGCGGATCGCCGGTGCGGCAGATCTGGCCATGACGGCTTCCGGATATGCGGATCTGTACGCAAAAGTTCCTGCTGGTGCAGATTGGATCCTCGCCGATGCGCTTGGGATCGAGGCGATCGACGGGTATGTCTGGGACGTCGTTCAGGATGGACTCCATGATGCACTTTCGAATCCGGAAGGACTCGCCGCCAAAGATCCGGAAGCATTCGCGCCGCTGGTCGAGGGACTCATTCTGAGCGGTTTCGCGATGCAGGCAAGCAAAAGCAGCCGTCCGGCATCCGGTGCCGACCATCAGTTCAGCCACCTTTGGGACATGGAGCATCTGAAAGTCAACGGCGTCTCCCCCTCGCATGGATTCAAGGTCGGGATAGGTACGCTCTGCTCGCTCGCGCTCTATGAATGCCTTTTGGAGACGGACGTGTCCGGGCTGGATGTGGACGCCTGCGTCTCTGCGTGGCCGACGCTGGAAGCTCAGCAGAAAACGGCGGCGGAAATGTTCGCGGGGACCGATTTTCCAGATCTCGGCGTGACGGAAGTGACGGCGAAATACTGTACGCCTGAAGTACTGCGCAAACAGCTGGAAACACTGAAGCAGAATTGGCCGGAAATCAAAGCGAAACTCGAAAAACAGCTCGTTCCCAGTCGGGAAGTCTACCGTCAGTTTGCTCTCATCGGCGCTCCGAAAGATCCGGAAGAGGTCGGCGTGACGCGGGAACGCCTCCGCGGCAGTTTCATTCGCGCGCAGCATGCCCGCCGTCGCTTCACGATCCTCGATCTTGCCGTCCGGATGAACTGTCTGGAAACGTGGCTCGGCAGGATATTCTCAAAAGACGGACTTTGGGAGATCCGGGAGTGCGGATTTTAGGGAGCGTATTCAGGAAACAGAAATTCTCTGGAAGGAGTGGAAAATGGATTTTTTTCAGGAACAGGAAAAGGCAAAACGGCTTTCTTTCTGGATGATTTTTATGTTTGCCCTTGGGGTGCTCTGCCTCGTCGCGGCTGTCGATCTGATCGCTTACGCTGCCGTTTACGAAGACCTCTGGCATCCGCAGACTCCTGAGGCCAAAAACCAGGCGATCTTCACGCTTGCGGCCGTTGGCGGCGGGACGCTGATCCTGATCCTTGGCGCATCATGGTTTCGTGCGGCCCAGCTCCGTGCAGGGGGCGGCCGTTCGGTCGCGGAAGCTCTCGGCGGCCGGCTGGTGGACGCTCCGCGAGATTTGAAAGAACGTCAGCTTCTGAATATCGTGGAGGAAATGGCACTCGCGAGCGGTCTTCCTGTCCCGCCGGTTTACGTCATGGACGAGGAAGGCTCGATCAACGCATTTGCGACAGGGAATTCTCCGGAAGATGCCGTCGTCGCCGTGACGCGCGGAACGCTCGAATCGCTGAACCGCGAGGAGCTTCAGGGGGTCATCGGCCATGAATTCAGCCACATTCTGCACGGCGACATGCGTCTGAATATTCGGCTCATGGGGCTTTTGTTCGGTATTTATGTCGTTTACCTCATCGGATGGTATTTGCTTCAGTCGACCTTTTTTTCCTCTTCTTCAACGTACTCAAGTTCCCGTGAAGACGGCGAAAACAAAGCGGCCGGGAAAATGGTCCTTTTCTTTGTCGCGCTCTGGATCATGCTCATTGGGTGCGTCGGCCTCTTTATGGGAAACATCATCAAGGCGGCACTTTCCCGCCAGCGTGAGTTCCTCGCAGATGCGTCGGCCGTCCAGTTTACGCGCAATCCGAAGGGGATCGCCAATGCGCTGAAAAAAATCGGAGGCATGGACGCCAAAGAACAGACGATGCGGTCCCGTGCCGCCGCTGAAGCGAGCCATCTGTTCTTTTCGAGCTTTTCCAGCTCCTTTTTGGCGAGTCTTTTTGCGACGCATCCGCCGCTCGAAAAGCGTATTCGGCGTCTGGATCCTAATTTTAACGCACAGATTGCCGGCATGATGAAAACGGAACGTTCCGTCAAACGTTCCGGAAGTGCCTCTGCCGTCCAAATGCAGACCGGAGGTTTGGAAAACGCAGTTTCCGGTTTCGCTCCTGGAACGGTTTCCCGTGAGGTGCATCCGAGGAAAACGCATTCTGGCCGAGCTGTTTTCCAGAAGCAGATGTCCCGTTCCTGTGTGCACTCCCACAGGTCGCTTGCCGAGGTGCTCCAGAATGGAAAAAGCAAAGGAAAGGGAAAGAAAAACGTCAAAAATCGTGCAGCCGCAGGAAAATCGTCAGACGGTGCGTTTCGGCAGCTCACCCTGCGTGAAACGATCGGCAGTTCCCTGGGAGCGTCGGCGTATGTTCTTGCGCTTTTGACGGACGAGACGAATGCGCAGATCCGTGCCCAGCAGAAAGAAATGGTCGCCCGGCTGATGAACGGTATTTTCGTTCAGGAGCATGCCCGGATCCTGAGTCAGATCCAGGGAATGAAGCAGGCGGAACGGCTGGCGAATCTTCAGCTCGCGATCCCGGCGATGCGTCAGCTCAGTCTGCCGCAGTTCCAGAGTCTTCGGGTGGGGATCCGGTCTCTGATCGAAGCGGATCATGTCGTGGATCTGAACGAGTACATCATCTACTCCATGGTCTGCCGGCAGCTCGACATTGTGTTTGGGCTGCGTAAAACGTCGAAAGGGACCGGGAAAATGACCATCTGGATGTTTCGGGCGGCGGTCCTGGTGCTTTCGCGTCTCGCATATGCGGGAAGCCGCGTGCGGGAGGAGCAGGAAAAGGCGTTCCGCATCGGTCTGGAGATCCTGAATGTTGCGGACGCAGAACTTTTGCCGGAGACGGAGTGTTCCAATCAGAAACTCCAGAACGCGCTTGCCTTGCTCGACACGATGGAAATGGAATGGAAGCGCGATTTTATTGATGCGTGCGACTGGACCATCAAGGCTGACGGTGTGGAAACGGACGACGAAATGGCTCTCCGGTACGGTATTGCGGCAGTGCTGGGAGTCTATGGTGCGGTTTAAGTGTCAGAAAAGAAGAGTTTTTTGATGCGAAAATTTCGAAAAGAAACCAAAACA
>CAZRGJ010000377.1:0-3428 GCA_964599445.1 uncultured Planctomycetaceae bacterium
TTTTCATGCCGACGCCATAGCACGGCGCAAATTTTCGCATCAGCATGACGGCCTCCGTCTCTTCATGCTGCTCGAGCAGGACGTTGAAGTGTTCGAGAAGCAGATTCCGCTGAAATTCCGGTCCAGGACGCTGAAGAGCTTCGGTTTCGGAAATTCCGGAGAGCAGCGCGAAAGCCTGCCGGAAGATCCACGGTTCATTGAGGGCAGTGCGTCCGATCATGATGCCGTCAACGCCGTATGTTTTCAGTGCATCGAGTGCCTGCAGAGCCGTCCGAATGTCGCCATTTCCGATGACCGGGATGGAAAGCACGGCCTTAACCTCGGCGATCTTCTCCCAATCTGCCGTTCCGGAGTACATCTGGCGCGTCGTGCGTCCGTGGACCGTGACGGCAGAGACTCCAACCGATTCCAGTGTGCGCGCGACTTCCAGATGCGTGAGCCTCTCCGACGAAAAACCAAGCCGCATTTTTGCCGTCACTGGGACCGGTACGGAAAGTCCCAGATCTTTGGAGGTCCGCGCAGATGCCTGAACGACCGCCTCCGCAAGCTCGCCGACCTTTTCAGGAAACTGAAGCAGCCAGGACCCACAGTGTGCCTTCTGCACGACGTCTGCTGCCGGGCATCCAAAATTCAGGTCGATCGCCTGAATGTCGTATTCGCGGATCAGCTTTTCCGTAAATTCAGCCATCGGTTCCGGCTGATTGTCCCAGATCTGGACCGAAAGCGGAACTCCTGCCTCACGAAATGGATTCTGAGCCGTTTCTTTTCCGGACGAATCTTTTCCGGCCGTACCGTTCCCGGAATTTCCATTTTGCGCAAAACGGCGCAGAGGCTCTTCCGTGTTCTGCGTTTTCTCAGAATTCTGCGTTCCATCTGCGTTTCGGTCTCCTTTTTCGCGCAGAGGCAATCCGAAAAGGCGTCCGTGCAGCGTTTTGCGCCGCCGTTCCATTTCGAGCGACCCGCGTGCATGCATCATCTCCGACGCAAGAAGTCCCACGCCGCCGAATTTCAGCAGGATCCTGCGCCAGGCATCATTGGAAAATCCGGCCATCGGAGCCTGAAGAAACGGAGACTGAAGACGCAGGGAACCGATCTTGAGCATTTCAAAAACCTTTCTTGAAGGAAAAACCGGAAACGTCAGTGAACGTCCATTTCCGGCAAGGTGTGCGTACGAAATTTTGGGGATCAGCGCGGTGCGAGAAAATCGGCAAGCGGGATCTGACGCAGTCTCAGGATATTTTGTGCCGTCGGATCCCCTTTTTCAGAGGCCAGACGGAGCCATTTTTCTGTTTTTCCAGGATCTCGCGGTGTTCCGATCCCAAGATCGGTCAAAGAAGAAAGCGTGACCTGTGCGGCAGCGTTTCCCTGTTCTGCCGATTTCCGGAACCATTCGACAGCCTGCCGTTCATCTTTCTTTATGCGCCAGCCGCGCATCAGGATCTCTCCCATCAGGTACTGAGCACAGGCACTTCCCGCCTCTGCTTCTTTCCGGATCCGCTTCAAAATTTCTGCCGGCTCAACGACTTCTTCCGGGATCGGATGGATCGTGAGGAAATGCACGCAGGCATTCGCCAGTTCATCTCCCGCTGCCGAAGCTCTCTGAAACAGCGTGAAGGCCAGATCCCGATCTCGTTCCATTCCGCCCCCAAAAAACGCGCAAAGTCCGCGGACAGTCAGCATTCTCGCATGAAAAATCCGTTTTTTTTCCGCCTGTTCAATGAACGCGAGAGCTTTTTTAAAGTCCTTGGGTACACCGTCCCCAATGCAATGGCGAAACGCCAGCTCGTAAATGGATCGAGGATCTCCGGCATCCGCTCCTTTTTTCAGGATCTCTACTGCCTGTTCCGGCTTTTTTTCCCCGCCGACGCCATTTTCCATGAGGAATTGCAGAGCGAAGGCGTGGGTCAAATCTCCAGATCCAAAACTTTTTTCCATCCAGGTTCGTGCCGTCTTCAGATCCTGCACACCGCCGAGTCCGTGCAGAAACGCGAATCCGATCTGAGCCTCCGACTCCGGAGAGATTTTCGTCTTTCGGAGTTCCTTTTTCGACTCCTCGTGTCCCTGAAGTACCGCACACTGATACCAGTACGCCGACGCGGTTTCATTTCCGAGTTCACGTTCCAGCGTTCCGAGAACGAACTGCGCTTCCGGGATCCCGGCTTCTGCGGCTTTCCAGAGCCGTTTTTGAGCGGAATCCAGATCCTGTCCTCCAGACGGCCAGCCAAGAAGATCCTGGAGTCCCAGAAGATTCGCGGCTTCCGCACTTCCGGCATCTTCCGCTTCTTCGAGCCACTCTTTGGCCCAAAATTCATTCCCGGTTTTCAGATACTCTTCTCCAAGAGTGACCTGTGCCGGAATGAAACCGTGCGCCGCAGAAAGCGTCAGCCATTTCATCTGCCGCTGACGATTTGCCGGGATACTTTTCTCCACGCCTGAATACGCAGTCCCAAGCAGGAACTGGGCTTCCGGATCTTCAGCGGATGCCGCGGCCGTGAGCAGCTCAAGGGCTCTTTGGGTGTCTTTTTTCAGTCCATGACGTCCCCAAAGCAGACATTTTCCGAGAAACATTTGCGCAGGAACATAGCGGAGCTGGATGGCTTCTTCAAGCAGTTCGACTCCCCGTTTTTCATTCTTTGGAGTGCCGAGTCCGTCAAGAAAACAGAGTGCAAAATAGTACGTGCCCCGCGGATCTTTCTGCTTCGCTGATTTCTCAAGCCACTCGAAGCCTTTTCTGGTGTCGCGTTTCACTTCCCGTCCCGCAACATAAAGGATCCCCAGCGCAGCCTGCGCATCGGCGGCACCGTCAGATGCCCGCTTTTCCAGAGGGGCAAGATCCAGTCCGGGTTCCGTTTCGTTTGCTGTTTTGTTCGTCTGTGCCGGAGAAGCAGCTCCAGAGCTTCTCTCGCCTGCGGAAGACTGCGCGAAGCAGGCCGTTTCAGAATTCAGTCCAGGAAGAACTTCCGCCGCCAGAAGAAAACCAGCGAAAAGAAGTCCATAAAGAGCCGTTTGCCGAAACTCCATCCGCCGTCCGATCCTTTTTTTCATTTTTCTGCCTCTCCTGTTTTGGGAAAATTTCGGCCCCATTCTGCTTTTCTCTGAATCCCGGACCATGATGCGCTCAGATTTCCGATTCGCTCCCGAAACATCAAATACGGTTCCCAGTATACTCCAAATGTGCGGAAAAGTCAAGAGTTTCCTTAAAAGAAAGGAGAAAAAGAAATTTTCTGCCGACCGTTCAGACTCACGCTTTTCCAATTGCGGATCCTCAACCGCAGGTTTGGAATTCGCCATCCAGAATCCACGCTCCATAATTTCCAGAAATTTACGTTCCCCCTGCTTGACATTCGAGTGTTCCGCGGGTAAAATGAAAGAAAGGTCCCATTTTGATTACTGACCCGAAAGATGACGAGGAGAAAAACAATGAGAAA
>CAZRGJ010000378.1:0-3426 GCA_964599445.1 uncultured Planctomycetaceae bacterium
GCTCCGGGTATGGCTCGTCCGCGCGGCCGTAAATCCGTGTACGGTCAGTCTCTTGCTGAAAAACAGAAGATCAAGTACGCCTACGGCATCAGCGAACGTCAGCTTCGTAAACTGTACGCCATTGCCAAGCGTCAGCAGGGCAACACCGGTGAAAACCTGAAGGTCCTCTGCGAACGCCGTCTGGACAACGTGATCCGCTGCGCCGGTCTGGCCAAGACCCGTCCGCAGGCTCGTCAGGGCGTCGCCCACCGTCACTTCCTGGTCAACGGCGTTCCGACGACCAGTGCTTCCTTCTCCGTCCGTCCCGGCGACGTCATCTCGGTGAAGAAGAACGAAAAACTCCAGGAAATGTACAAAGCGATCCTCGAAGAAATGGGCACCGCCACGAATGCCTGGATGGTCGTCGATGCTGAAAACCTGAGCATCACCGTCACCTCCATGCCGATGGCTGCGGACTTCTCCATGCCGATCGAAATCGACCTCGTCGTCGAATTCCTGGCCCGCTAATTCTGCGGAAGACTCGGATCCGGAGCGTCCGGTCTTCGAGTCGGTCAAAAATCATGGGATCTGTTCTTTTGGGAGCGGATCCCTTTTTTGTGCTTTTTATTCCGATTCGGAAGATTCGGAACGAATGGCTCCATTTCTGGTTCTGCGTCGTCAGTCTCTTCTTTTTTTGTCTGGATCTTCGACCTGCATCTTTACTTTCGCAAAACAGTCCGTGAGTCGTTCTTTCTTTCCCCAGGCTGCCCGGCAGTCTTCGGGATCCAGAATGCGGCAATGGGATGAGAGACGATTTTCTTGAAGTTTCCATCCGGCATACGTTTCCAGCGTTTCCCAAAAGAGCGACCCCACGGTGAGGCTGTCTGTGGTTTTCATTTTCAGATTCGGTGCTCCCTGAGGCACGAGAATGTCGTCGACCGGTGCGCAGCCATCCTGAAGATAAAATTGCCAGGCGTTTCGGAAATTTTGGAAATCATGATTGGGAATGTACGTTCGTATCGTGTCCCATAGTGTCGAGAAAAATTCGCTGTACTGGAAATCCCAATCATTCTCGGCGATGAGAATATCGCGGAAATTTTCCCGTTCTTTCGCACTTCCCAGACCGAGCATCGGAGAGTGGGGGAGGCCTTTCAGACTGCTGCCGAGTTCCTTCAGCTGCTCGACGTTCAGGAAATCGACCTCCTTTTCCGCGAGACTTTCGGCCATGACCGCAGCCATAAGCGCACCATCCTGCGGGTGAACGAAGTTCAGGAGCGGCATTTGCGAGACGGAGGCGGCTGTGTCTACTGCGGGATCTTCATCCGGAATGGCTGCCGCGAAGAATACGATCTGCAGGACGCGGACATTTTTCTCTTTCAGTTTTTCCATACTTTTAGCGATGACCCGGCATCCGAGAGAGTGTCCGATGAGGATGATGTTTTTTTGTGCGTCGGAGGGAAACGTCAGGATCAGATTGCTGAGCGTTCTGCTCGCCCGTTCCGTATTTCCAGCCGCGATCCCGTACGTCGTGATCTCGCCCGTAAATCGGCTTTCCCATGGCAGGATGCCTCCCTGAAACTCCCGATCCGGCATGTGCCGTTCAAGAGAAAGTAGGATCTCCTGAAGTTCTTCGGAATAGTCCCGGTCCTGCGTCTGCCAGCCGGGCACGAGAATGCAGTATGAGAGCGTTTTCGACGGGGTTTCTGCGGAATGCCGTTTGGAAGACGGATTTCCCGGAGACGGATTTCCCAGCGGCAGGTTTTTTGCAGAAAATGGCTGACCGGCAGCAGAGAGACTCATGCTCACTCCGCAAAGGAGCAGAAACAGTGCGAAACGCCGACTCAGTATTCTTAAATTCATGCGTGCCTCCGAAGCATTTTCAGGTCCTGCATCTTTCATTCCAATAAAAAATTCTTCCTTTTATGGTAAACCAAAACGCAGAAGAGGCAAGGACCTCCCGGGGTATTTTTCAATAAAAACCGGGAATTTTCTAAAAATTTCGGGGTATTTTTGCCCGGTGAAGGATCTTCCGCTTGACTTCTTTCCAATAATGAAACGGACAGGAGGTGAACATGAGCATTCCCTTTTTCAGGATCAGTGATCGTCAGCGGGGCGTTTCGTGGAAAAGACGCCGGCCCCGGCACTCGAATCGACCGCGGAATCTTCGGTTTCGGCCGATGTGTGCGGAGGCTCTGGAAGAGCGAATGGTCATGAGCACACTCTCTCCTCTCCAGCCTGCTGTGTCGATGGAGACGGCTGCGAAGGTTCCGGAGGATCTGGTTTCCTCCAGCGCGGTTTACGCTCCGGCAATTCCGGGGGAGGGAACTCTCTATACGGCGGGGCTTTCTCTTCCGGAAGATGCGGCAGCAGGCTCCATTCTCCCCGGCCAACCGTCCGAGAAGGGTACGGATCGCACTGCGGCGCGGCTCACGGACATTTCCTGGACGGCGCTGGAGGGGGAAGGAATGCGTCTGGAAGAACTCACCGACGATCCCGCTCAGTCTCTCATTCCGGGCATTCCGCCTGGAGATGCCGGGGGATTGGCCGGCGGGAACGGCGGGGGACGCCTTCCGCTCGAGATCCCCGGATTCAGCGGGTACGGAAACGCCTACTATCTCACGAACGTTGGTGAACCTCTGGCGAGAGTCATCTGGCTTTACGCGCAGTATTTCAACGACCAGCAGCGCGTCGCGCCGTCCCAGACGGAACTTCCGCGTTCCCGGACCGACTATTCTTCCAGTACGACCGGACTTTTCGGAACATCGCTCGGCGGAATGATCTACTATGATGAGATCGACGGCGACGGTGATGCGAAACCGCCGGAAGAGGACGAAATGCCGAAAATTGAGGAAGAAAATGCTCTTCCAAAGAGCCGGTCCGAAGAACCCCGGATCGAGCATCATTTGGAACAGGAGCTGGAGAATACGCTTGAGAAAATGATTCCATGGGAATCCAACGGAGAAATTCCGCGATTCTGGGAAAAATATGAATTGCGGAAACCGCAGATCCCGGAGGTCCTGCCGAAACCGCAGGAGCTTCCGGAAATCTGGAACGGTGAGGATGCCCCGTCGGAATATGGACCGGATGACGCTTCCGAATCCCTCTTTGACCGGACAGAAGAGCCGGCTCTGCGAATGAAAAGCGATCCGGAAAGGAAACCGGATGAAAAACCGGCTGAAAAAATAGAAAACGTTCCCTCCGTTCCGAAACAGGAAAGCCGCCCCAGACCGTCTCGGCCGGAGAGTTCCCGATAAATATCCGCCGTCCTGGAAGATAGCGAGCCGCCGAAGGTGAGAAACCGGCAGGTACCGCCTCGGAAAAGAAGCTCCGTGGAGTCACGCCTGGATCTTTGGCAAGAGACTCAATTCCGGGACTGCGGGGATTTTCTGCATTTTGGGCGAGATTTTGATTCTCTGTTTTGTCTGCCTTCTCTATTTTGTCTGACTC
>CAZRGJ010000379.1:0-3420 GCA_964599445.1 uncultured Planctomycetaceae bacterium
GCCTCCGCGCAAGAGTGCCTACTAAGAGACCTGCGGAAGTTTCCCGGTACTGAGACCTGAAACGGAACTGGACCATGTGTTCAGCTCCGTTTTTTAGGCTCATGAGGAAACCCACCCAATCTTGCTTTACTCCACTCACCGCCTTTGGGAGTCCGGCAATACCGCGAGCCGCAGCCGGCGATGGAGATTCCGCGCGATGGCGTAGAAAACGCGGCTCGCTGACCGCTCCGTTTTTAGAATGCGCGCCCGTGCGTATGCCGGACACGAAAGCGGCGAACGTACGTAAGCGCATTCGCCGGGATTTGGCGCGGGGTTCAGAGACGGCGATCTTTCAAAAGTTTCCGTACTCTATTTTGGTGAATGGCCTGACGGCCTGTTTTTCCCCGGACACAAAAGTATTTCGCAGAGAGTACAGGCCGCTACCAGCGGCGGCGGGTGATCTGCTGAAGGATCTGGTAGTTGGAGTACAGCATCCAGACGAAAAGCAGCCCGTTGAAAAACATTCCGTGCGTGAAAAAGAAGAACGCCCACGCACCTGCCGTGCCGATGGAGATCTTGAGGGAAAGGGGAAGACCGGTCGCCGGAGAGCGGTACATGAGGAACTCACGGACGATCTGGCCTCCGTCCAGCGGGAAGATCGGCATGAGGTTCAGGATCCCCCAGAAAACGTTCACCTGGATCAGAAAGTAGAGCAGGATCGTGAGGTATTCGGACAGGACGAACCCGGAACCTGCCGTTTCGAAACCGAATGCTGCGGGGAAAAGATTCAGGACCTGCGTCTGCCCCAGGAGGCAGAGGATCCCGGCAAGGAGACCGAGGAAGCAGAATCCGGCACCCGGTCCGGCAAAGCAGACCAGAATATTCTCAAACCAGCGCAGATGGTAGCGTCGGTCGAAGATCGTGAGGCCGCCGAAACTGTACAGCACGACGCGAGGCTGAAGCCCGTAAGTACGCATCACCAGCGCGTGTCCGAGTTCGTGAACCAGAATCGAGACGAAAACAGCCAGGATCCAGAGGATGAGCATTTGCGGTCCGCTGAGATTCATGCCGAGGAAAAGCGACAGGATCCAGAAGAGAGGGTGGACGCGGACGGGGATCCCGAAAAGCTGAAAATTCAGGTCGTATTGCGTGCGTGCCGGTTCGTAAAACATAAAATCAGTCCAAAAATTTCAAAATTTTCTCTGCGGCATTCCGAGCCGCTCCATCCTGCCCGATTTCTCTGCGAAGTGCCTCCAGACGAAGAACGCACTTCGCCCGTTCTTCTTCGTTCTGAAGCCAGCGCAGCAGGTCGTCGGCGATCCACTCACTGCGGTCCCGGCAGGTCAGGTACTCTGGAAAAATCGCGTCACGTGCGTCCTGTGAGTCCGGACGGAATTCCGGATTGAAGCTCCGAAACGGGTTTTCGACGGCCAGAAGATTCACCAGCGTGATGAAACGGACCCGACGGCAGAGCCATTGCGCAAACCAGCCGAAACGCGACACATGGTACGCGATGACCGTTGGTTTCGCATGATGGAGAAGCTCCAGCGAAACGCTCCCCGAGACGCTCAGACAGCAGTCCGACACCTGAATGATCTCCGGTGTGCGCTGCACGAAGATCTCGAGCTGCGGGAACCCGGAACGGCTCTGCGTATCCGGCGGATCCTGCACTTTCCATTCAATTTGTGCTTCCGGACTTTTCTGCGTCTCCACGAAATCACGGATCCATTGGGTGTGCTCTTCCCGAAACGCAGCGACGGCGAACCGCACGTTCGGCAGAACGCGGTGGATCCTCACGGCAGTGTTCCAGAAGATCGGAAAGTTTCGGTGGACCTCCCCCGTTCTGGAGCCGGGCAGAAGTCCCACGACCGGCCGATTTTCCGAGAGTTTCGCCATGAATTCGGTATTTTGCGGGTGATTCCGGACCTCATCGAAGAAGGGATGGCCCGTGCATTCCACCCGGCATCCATGTTCGCGGAGCCAGTGCGCTTCGAAAGGGAGTCCGCTGAAAATGAGGTCGGTAAGACGGCGCAGTTTTTTGACCCGTCCCTGCTTCCAGCTCCAGACCTGCGGCGGCGAATAGTAAAAGACCGGGATCCCAAGCCGTTTTGCGCGTTTCGCGATGTGCCAGTTGAAGCCGGGGTAGTCGATCAGCACGACGGCGTCCGGATGCTCCGCGCGAAAGTACGCTTCCGCATCATCTGCCAGAGCGAAAAACTTCCGCAGGTTGGCCAGCACTTCCCCCACCCACATGACGGCGAGCGACGTGAGGTCGAAATGCTGCTCCAGACCGGCCTCTTTCATTTTGGGGCCGCCGAACCCCGCACACCGGACTTCCGGCTGAAGGGAACGCAGGGCGCGGATCAGGTTCGCGCCGTGAATGTCTCCGCTCGGTTCCCCGGCAGAAAAAAAGATCTTCATACTCTGGTCATCCTTTCCAGGAAAATTTTCATCGCATTTTAATCTTACGCTTTAACGCGCCGCGTGTCAATCCCCCCGGAATCGAAAAAGAGGAAATTTCTCCGATTTTCACGTTTCCCGCCGGCAGGATATGAAAAATCGGACCAGAAGCTCGAAGATCCGCCTCGTTCCGCCGTCTTGGATCTACGGAAGTGCATGGTTGTGCGGCAAAGCGGATCGAGGATCCTGGTAGATCGGCATGTGGCGATAGTAGACTTCCAGCGTCATGAGCGAAAACGCCGTCGTGTAGAGCCGACCGCCTGATTTCCGCCAACTGCCGGACGATTCACCGCTGATGCCGTCCGACTCACCGCTGACGCTGACCGGGTCCCAGCTTCCGTCGGCATGGGAACCGTCTGCGATCTGGCTTTCGACGAGTCTTTCTCCCAGTTCGGTGTGCCATTTTTTCCAGGCTTCGCCTCGGTGTTGCCGAATCAGAATCGTCGCGTAAAAATTGGAACGCATGTCTTCGGTCGGTCCCGTTTCGACGATCCATTCCACCCCTTTTCGCAGTGTGGGATGGTCTGCCGTCCAGCCGTCACCGTAAAATCGCGCAAGGAGTACGGCTGCCGTACTTTCGAATTCCTTCCCTGGAGTTGCGCAACCATAGAACGTGCCGTCTTCCTGAGCAGTAAGGTCGAGGAACACCATCCCGTTTTCCTCACACTGCGCGGAAGTGCGGAGAAACCCCCTCCACCCGCTACGCATCAGAAGCAGCTGAAGTGCCGTAGTCTGCGTGTTTCCGTACTCTCCCGGACTGTAGCCCCAGCCGCCGCTTCCCGGATCCTGCGCGTTCTGCGAGAAGAGCAGCGCGGCCTGTGCGGGCCGTTTCAGATTTCGGTCTTTCGTCATGGCGTACGTTTCCGTCAGGCAGAGCGATGCGAGACCGTGTGCGTCCATTCCCCCTTCCTCCTGCCAGAGTGAACCGCCCAGCTGAGGATCGAGCTTCATGTTTCGGCAGAGGTACAGAAGCCCCGAGCC
>CAZRGJ010000380.1:0-3416 GCA_964599445.1 uncultured Planctomycetaceae bacterium
CCACCATGTAGTAGTGCCAGCCGCCAGTGGGGTAGCTTTCGATGACGCTCACGTGATTCATGGCTCCCGTGACCAGCTGTTTTAGATTGTTGGAGCACTGAGTCCCCCGCGCAGCCTCACGCGCCTGCTGGACAGCCGGCAGAAGAAGCCCCATCAGCATCCCGATGATGGCGATGACGACCAGCAGCTCCACAAGCGTAAATCCGCAATGTCCCGAAAGTGACGGCATCCGCTTTTTCATGGTATTTCCTTTTATCCCAATCCCCTTTTTCCAAATATTGCAGAACCCGGCTCCATGCGACATATGACGGATCCTGAAAGTAGGGATCATCCCCATCCGTATCCGATTTCATTTTTTAATTAAATCATAAAATTTCGTTTCTGTCAAGGGGAATCTCCCAAATTTAGTGATCTTTTAAGTGGATTTCGAAAAAAATCAGGAAAAAAAGGGAAGAATTTCGGAAGTCCCCATCGAAATTTATCCATAAGATGATAGAATAGAGAACGTGTATGGGAAATGGGATTTTTTCTGTTGAAAAATACTCCGGTTTGCCGACAAAATAAAAAATACAGTGTGCCGGTTTGGGGAGTCCGCCTGAACATTTTGACCGGAACTTTGGGGAAGTGCCGGGGATGCTGAAAATGGGAAATTTCACTTTATTTTTTGGATTTGTGTTTCATCCAGCGGGGAATATCATGAAGAGTTTGTTTGCGTTCCTGCCGATCCTTTTTCTCTTTATCGTGTCGTCTGCGGCAGGTGAAGAATTTCCGGTACGCACGTGGACAGACCGCGATGGGAACACGATCAAAGGCCAGTACAATGGGTTGAGTTCCGACGATCAGTTTATCCGCATTCTGGTAGATGGGAATCCGCGCCGCTGGAAAATGGTGAATTTCAGCGATGAGGATCTGCTCTACGTCGCCAATATCGGGATCATCGAACGGGAAACCGTCCTTCGAAATATTCCGGAATTTGAAGCAGTTCTGTACGAGGCGGAACACATCATCCCCGGGAATCCCTACCATCCTGAATCGCTGAAAACGTGGGTCCTGAATTCCGGAACGAATATCCGTGCATCGTGGGACGTGGAAAATGACGATCCAACGCGAAACACCATCCCTCTGATCATCGACGGGGAGACCGTGCGTCTGCTTCTGACCGAACTTTCAGAGGATGACCAGGATTTCGTCAAGGAAGTCCGCAGCAGCGCCATCGCCCGTCTGGAGGCTTCCCGAAAGAAAAAACCGGATCAGCAGAAACTCGCAAACGCCAATTTCGAGTATATGCTCTTCCTGGATCATGTCGAGATTCTGCGTTTCACGGACGAAACGGCTTCCGAAGTCGTGATCCCGGCTCTGATCGACGGTCAGCCGGTCACGAAAATCGGGACTCATGCGTTCTTCAAGTGCAGCAAACTGACTCGTGTGGTGATTCCCGACGGGGTTCGGTACATCGGAGACTGGGCCTTTGCGTTCTGCACCCAGCTGGAGACCCTTCAGATCCCGGAAACCGTCGTCTCGATCGGAGAATCTGCGTTCTTTTACTGTCGGATCCTGCAAAACGTCGCCCTTTCTCCCAACGTGAAGAAAATCTCCGCGCGGGCGTTTGCTGCCTGCGGGAAGCTGACGCTCTATGGTCCCAAAGGATCCGCTGCTGCGAGATATGCCGCAAAAGAAAAGATCCCTTTCTCCGAACAGAATGGCGTCTTTACGGCGGCGGCCCAGAAAAGCGGTCTCCAGTTTGACGTGCATGATGGAACGGTCGAGATCACGCGGTATACGGGCGAGGCGGAGGAACTGAAGATCCCGGAAACGATCAACGGTCTGCCGGTCACGGCGATCGCCCGGCGTGCGTTCGCGGATTGTTCTCAGCTGGCGTCCGTGACCGTTCCGGATTCCGTTACGAACGTCGGAAGCGGACTTTTTGACGGAACCCGGGTACGCCTTGAAGATGTTTTCGGCAGGCATCCCAATTTTTGTGTGGAAGACGGCATCCTGTTTGACCGTGAAAAAACAAAACTGCTCCACTACCCGCGAGAGAGCCGGCGCACGGAATTTGCCATTCCTGAAGGCGTAACGGAGATCGCGGAAGAGGCGTTTGCCTCGTGCCGCTATCTGACCTCTGTCTCGATCCCCAAAGGAGTCCGTAGCATTGCGCCGAATGCGTTCGATCATGCCGATTATCTCATTCTCCGCGGCGCCCCCAATTCCTATGCGGAAAGCTACGCCAAAACATGGCAGAATAAAGTTTCCGGACTCTCGATCTTCACGTTTCCGGACGGATTCGCATTCGAAAAGGTCGAACAGATCCCGGACCCCAAATATCCCGGAACCGGCGGACGAAACTTTATTTTCAAAAACCCGGAAGAGGAAATGCTCCTCTTTTCCTCCTATGGGAAAAGCTTTATTCGGATGTATTCCATCTGGCAGGAAATGGTCAAAGACAGCGAAAACCTGCTCTTTAAGGAAGAATTTACCTGGCGGGGACACACCGCGATCGCGGCCGGACGATTCAAAAACGGGACCTGCGTTTGCGTTTGCCTGCTTGGCCTGACCTCAAAAGATGGAAAACATGAACTCACCGGCGAGGCCTGCGCTCTTCTCGGAATGGGGATCGATCCGGAATTTGCGGACCGATTCAAGACTCTGATGCGTACGGCAGAATAAGAATCTATTCCGTGCTCAGGACTCGAACTCCATTCCATTGGTCACTGACGCAGATGCATACACAAAATCCACCTCCCTCGGAGAGGCAGCTCGCGCAGCAAGACAGGGGGGGAGATGAACTTTTCGGAAACCTTGAGTCCGTCAAAAAAGGCCCAAACCCATTCTTCATGGTTTACCGATCCGGACAAGTGTACGGAAGCGATCCGGATCCTGCGGAAAAAAGATTAGGATTTGCGGAAAAACGCGATTGATTTTTTGGCGTGTCTGTGGTATGATGGAGACATCAGGGGCAAAAATAGCGAATGGTGTGCCTTTGCGGTCCTCCTTTTCTCTGTTTTCTGCTTTCCTTACTTTCCCGCTCGGCAACAGACCGACCAACCAACCATCCATCCTGAGGACTGAAGATCAAGGAGTTCAGAAAATGACCAGACGTAATTTTGTGCCGGATTCCGGCCTCATTCTCGGCGGTGCGGCAGTAGTTTCTGCCGTTTCCAATGCGCACGCGAACGGAACGGACGAGACCATTAAGGCCGTCATGATCGGCTGCGGCGGACGCGGAACGGGCGCAGCGGCCAACTTCCTGAAGAATCCGAATACGAAGATCATCGCAGTCGGCGACGTCTTTCCAGACCAGACTGAGCGGGCAGTCGAACGCTACGGACTTCCGAAAGAGGCCGGATTTACTGGATTCGACGCCTACCGGAAAGCGATCGACTACGCCGTCGCGAACGGAGCCGTCTACGCCATTT
>CAZRGJ010000381.1:0-622 GCA_964599445.1 uncultured Planctomycetaceae bacterium
GCTGGACTCCCTGCATCGGCATCATTCCGGGCTGCATTCCCTGCATCGGCATCATCCCGGGCTGCATTCCCTGCATTGGCATCATCCCGGGCTGTCCGCCCTGCATCGGCATCATTCCAGGCTGTCCATTCTGCTGTATTCCCTGCTGTCCAGCCGGAACCCCATTGCCGAACGGAGACGCCATTCCCTGCGGAACGGCAGCCGACTGTGCGGGGGCGGGGTGCTTCGCATCGTAGTCCGCTTTATATTTCGGATTGCAGAGACAGTTGCGCGCGATCTGCAGTTCCGTCCGCATCTGATTCCATTCCGGAAAATGATCGCCGGGCCCGATCTGATCCAGTTTCGAGACCATCTGCTCGATGCGCTCCGTAATGCGGGAAACGTTTTTTTCGCCGTGCGGCAAACCAAGCAGTTCATAGTACGTGTCCGGCTTCTCTTTACCTGCCAGACCAAACCAATGCGAGTAAGGATTGAATGCGCTCACTGTTCTGTCTCGGAATGAATGAAGGGTAAATGTTGACTGGGAAATTAGGGAAAGGGGGAAAAGAATCAGGATCCTCTCTCACTCTCCCCTTTCATTATATCGTGTGCCGGATTTTGTGCAAGCGGTTTTTGCATGATT
>CAZRGJ010000381.1:632-3412 GCA_964599445.1 uncultured Planctomycetaceae bacterium
ATTTTTTCCACGATATGGTCCGGAGTTACTCCCTGTGCATCGGCGGAAAACCGGGTCTGGATCCTGTGGCGCAGTACCGGAGGAGCCAGCGTCCGAATATCTTCGCGTTCCACGGAAAAACGTCCGTGAAGGACCGCTCTTGCCCGCGCCCCCAGAAGAAGTGCCTGACCGGCACGGGGACCGGCTCCCCACGCTGCATATTCCCGAATGTAGGCGTTCAGATCCATTTCCATTTTGCGGTCTGCTGCTCCACGGGCTGCCGAACCGCGGTCTGGTGTATTTTCCCCGTGGTCCGGACGGGTCGCCCGGCAGACATCCAGCGCGAATTCGGCAGCCGGGCCGGAAACGGGGACGCGGCGGACCAGTTCCATGGCATCAAGAAGTTCTTCCCGCGTCAGGACCGGCTCGATCTGCACACTGCGCGTTCCGGTCGTCTGAAGCAGAATGTCCAGCTCGTCCTGCCGCGTCGGGTACGTCACCCGGCTTTTGAACATGAATCGGTCAAGCTGGGCTTCCGGAAGCGGGTACGTGCCTTCCTGCTCGATGGGATTTTGCGTCGCGAGGACAAAAAAGGGAGCCGGAAGCGGGAAGCGCTGACGTCCTGCCGTGACCTGATGCTCCTGCATCGCCTCCAGAAGTGCCGACTGGGTACGCGGCGGCGTTCGGTTGATCTCATCCGCGAGCAGAATGTTCGTGAAGACCGGTCCTTTCAGGAAGTGCATCGCGCCGGGGGCGGCGGAGATTACGTTTCCGTGCGCGTTTCCATGTGCATTGGGGTTTGCGTGCATATCTCCATTTCCGTTCATCCGCTCCTGGAAAGGACGGAAGATCTCGCTCCCCGTGATGTCGCCCGGCATCAGGTCCGGCGTACACTGGATCCGCTGAAATTCCAGAGAGAGCGTCTCCGCCAGAGTGCGCACCATCAGCGTTTTCCCCAGGCCCGGAGCACCTTCCAGAAGGCAGTGTCCTCCGGAAAGCAGAGCGATGAAAAGCTCCTCAAGGACCACCGTCTGTCCCACGATGATCCGGGATGCCTGATCCAGGAAACGGACGTAGAGGGAGTGGATCTTTTCGATGGATTCAACATCATTCATGGGAAACTCCATTGGAAAACGCGGATCTTTTCAGGAAACACGAATTTCGGAAAATCAGGAAACTGGACCGGAACGGGACCGCGGAAAATTTCCAGGGAACTCCGGAAAGGTCATCTCCGGAAAATGCGGTCTCCTGGAGACGGACAGTACGGAACGTCAGCGGCTTTCTCTGTGGGAAAGTTCCGGAGCAAACGCCGGCAGACAGACCGCGACGTAGTCCGCACCCGGTTCTTCCGGCGACGAGTACTGGACCTGCTCGCCTGCGGGGACGAAGACCCCCTGATTTTCCCGAACGATGGTGACGGAACCGTCTTCCGACGTGAGGTAAAGTGCTCCCCGGAGGACGAGCGTGAACTCATCAAATTCCGGACGCTGGGGCGGTTCGCTCCAGCCGGCGGTACTCGTCAGGCGTGCAATACTCACGCTGGAGTCTCCGGTACTGATGCGTCCGAAAAATTCGGAAATGGTCATGGTGTCGTCGGGAAAACGGGTCGGTTCGTCAATGAGTCTGGGCATTTTTGGGCTTTCTTTTCTTGTTCATCCGGTACGTTCCGGCCGAATGAGCTTTTCTTTCAGGACTCGGAAAGTGCCGGGGGCGCAGGTAGACGGTCTGTTTTTCCAAAAGTTTGCTGTTTGACCGGCGTCTGGCACTCAAGTCTCCCATTTTATCCGAAATTGCGGATTTCTGCAAGTACCCGACCGAAAATTTTTTCAAAATGCCGGCGGATCTCCGTGTGTCTGGATCCTTCTAAACTGTCCGGACCACTTGACAGAAAAAATTTTCCGGTTAAAATAAAAGGAAAGTGTCGATTCACGTTTTCTTTCTCCAACCTCAACCCCACCCATTTCCATGAAACGCTGGCTCCTGAAAATCATCGTTTTTGCGTGCTTCATTTCCCTTTTCCATCTCGGAAATCGGCATCATGGAGCGCGAGAGGCGGCTTTGGCACTCGATCCTTTTCTCTTTCTCGCAAACTACTGGACGGGCGTCGTTTCGCTTGCCGGTCCGGCTGTTTTGGCTGCGGGGCTGATCTCGCTCCACCTCTGCCTCGTGAAACGCCGTCTTTTCTGCCGCTTTCTCTGTCCGCTTGGATTTCTGCAGGATATTTTGCGTGTGGTCCAGAGCGGGATCCTGAAGCGTCTTGGGATCCGACCTGGCAGGGGAGCTGCGCGGATGCGCATTTTTCAGCCGATCGGCATGGTGCTGGCTTTGACGGTATTCGGCGGGATCTTTTGGGGGGGATTCACGTTTCTCTGGCTCGATCCGCTCGTGATCGTGGACGGCGCACACTACGTTTCCTGGTGCCGATGCCTTCTCGCCGGGATTCTGCTGAGCGTCCTCTTTTTTCCGCGCCTCTGGTGTTTTTTTCTCTGCCCGTGCGGCGGACTTCAGGAACTGCTCTGGCTGGCGGCTGCTCCGATTCGCCGACTCGTGAAGTTCCTGAAGTCCGCCCGAGATCCAAGGGAATCCGACTCACCCGGCGTGCAGACGGATCTGCTCGGCATCCGGACAGACTCACCCGGTATGCAGAGCGGCTTGCCGTGTGGGAGGACGAGCGCATCCGGAGTTTCGGCCCGACGGCGTTTTTTTCAGACTACAGGAGTTCTGGCACTTACTGTGCTGGCGGTCGGCAGTTTACGAAAGGCACTGCAGGATACTCTGGCGAAAGCGTCGGACTTTTTCGT
>CAZRGJ010000382.1:0-3411 GCA_964599445.1 uncultured Planctomycetaceae bacterium
GTCTTTTCGAGTATGGAACGGCCTTCTATCTTGCGCCGACGATCCTGAAGGCGGCCGAGGAGAGCAAAGTCCCCGTCTGCTTCCATCTTGACCACGGGACGGGGATCGATCCGGTCATGCGTGCGCTGCGGTACGGATGTACAGGGATCATGTTTGACCGTTCCTCACTTTCATTTGAGGAAAACGCCGCGCAGACGAAGCAGGTCGTGGATCTGTGTGCTGCCTGCGGAGTCGCGGTCGAAGGTGAGCTGGGGCACATCGGCACGACGAAGGAAGAGATGACGAAATTCGTCTACACAGAGGTCGCGGATGCCGTAAAGTTCATCGAGCAGACCGGCGTCGCCGCCTTGGCCATCGCCGTCGGGACGGCCCACGGACGCTACCGTCAGGCTCCGCAGGTGAACATTTCGCGCATCGCCGAGATTCGCGAAGCGATTCCCGCCGCCGTCGTTCTCCATGGCGGAAGCGGCATTCCGGATGAGCAGGTCCGCGACGCCATTGCGGCAGGTGTCCGCAAGGTGAATTTCGGCACGGACGTCTGCTTCTCATTCCTGGATCGGGTCTTTGAGACCTCGCGGGATCTCATTGCCGT
Source organism: uncultured Planctomycetaceae bacterium (assembly GCA_964599445.1). Lineage (GTDB taxonomy): Bacteria > Planctomycetota > Planctomycetia > Pirellulales > Thermoguttaceae > RGIG3701. The sequence continues at coordinate 593 of CAZRGJ010000382.1, forward strand.
GGACGTCTTCATGCGCGGCGCGATCGAGGCGGTGAAGGACTTCGCAGTGAGCAAGATCCGGCTCCTCGGTGCGGACGGCAAGGCGGGGTGAACGAAAGACGATGCGCTCTCAAGAAAAGCCCTTCCTTCAGGAGGCCGCGAGACGGGGCGGCTGGGGCAGCGTTTCCGGAAAGTGTCAGGAAGAGTTCACGAACCCTTCCTCCTCACTTCGTTCGGCACCTTCCCTAAAAGGGAGGCTCAAATTTCCAAGTCCTTCCTTTAGGATGGGCGGCAGACGTTCTGGCCCCCCAATCCATCCAAAAGGCGCGTTCCCCCTTCTCTGGGGGAGGTTAAATCGTTGAGCATTTTTTCAGGAGCAGATCATGCCGGAGATCACGGGCATAGGCGCGAATGTTTTCGACACACTGGTGAAGGTCCCTTCTTTTCCGGAGGAGGACACGAAAATCTGCGTAGAGGCGGTCCTCACCAGCGGTGGTGGACCGGTTGGGACGGGGTTGGCGGCTGCGGCAAAACTTGGAGCATCCGCGGCGGTCATCGCGGTCCTCTCGACCGATTCGGGAGGGACGTTTCTGCGGAATGATTTCGCAAAATACGGCGTCGACACGTCGCTGGCGGAGATCCGGGATGGCGAGTCGTTTTCCGCGACGGTCCTGCTCAACAGTGTGTCGGGGTCCCGGACCTGCCTGCTGAATCGCGGGACGCTCCCCAAGCTGACGCTCACCGAGGCACACCTGGCGGCGATCCGTTCCTCTCGCGTTTTCATGGCGGACGGCAACGAGCTGGATGCGGCAGTCCAGGCGGCGCAGGAGGCCCGGGCGGCAGGAGTGCACGTTCTGTACGATGCGGGCGGACTTTACCCCGGTGTGGAGCGGCTTTTGCCGTATGCGGACATTCTGATCCCGTCGGCAGAGTTTGCGCGCGGCTTCACGAAAAAAGAGAGGCTTGAAGACGCAGCGCAGGATCTTTTCGCACGATTTTCTCCAGCAGTCGTGGCCGTGACGGATGGAGCGAACGGCGGGATCCTGTTTGACGGAAAGGAACTCCGCACATACCCGGCATTTCCGGTCCAGGTCGCCGACTCGAACGGAGCGGGAGATGTTTTCCACGGCGCGTTTGCCTTTGCGCTGACCCGCGCCTGGGACTTCTTCCGCTGCGCCGTCTTTTCCAGTGCGGTCTCCGCGCTGAAATGCACGAAGATCGGTGCGCGCGCCGCCGTCCCGACGCTTGATGAAGTTCGCGTTTTCTTGAAAGAACGCGGCATCAAATTTTCGTGAATTTCACGTTTCCCCTTAATGCGGAGGGGAAATGCTTTTTCCAAAATTCCATTTTTTTCAAAGAAACTCAAAGGAGAAACAAAATGTCGGACGAATCCCTCAAAAAATCGTGGAACAAAGAGAACGGCAAGTCGGCCGTCATTACGTGGGCAAACAGCTCGCTGGAAATGCTGGAGGTCGATATGCTGAAACTTCAGCCTGGTGCGCAGAAATCGTACCAGGAAGGAGGAAAAGAGTACGGATTACTCATCCTCGGCGGAAACTGTACCGTTTCGGGTGAGGATTTCACGTTCGAAAACATCGGGAAACGGAAGAACGTCTTTGACGGTCCCGCCACGTGCGTTTATGTGCCGGCAGAGCGTCCGTTTACCATCACCGGCGTTACGGAAGTCTCGATTGCCGTGTGCAAATCGCCGTCGGAAGATACCGAGCTTGAACCACGTCTGATCTCTCCGGAAGACGTCCTCATCAAGGATCTCGGCAAACCGGGGTGGGAGCGTCAGGCGCACTTCATTCTTGACGAACGGTGCCCGGCAAGCCTGCTCTACATTGGGGAAGCATACGTGAAGGGCGGTCAGTGGGCGAGCTATCCCCCGCACAAACACGACGACGACAATATGCCGACCGAAGGCGTTCAGGAAGAGATCTACTATTATGAGTTCGACAAACCGAGCGGATTCGGCATTCAGCGCGTCTACACGAAGGAAGGCGACATTGACGAGACGTACACGGTGAAGTCCGGCGATTTTGTTGAGATCCCACGCGGATACCATCCGTTCTGTTGTGCGCCGGGCTACGAAAACTACTATCTGTGGATCATGGCGGGCGAAAATCGCGGTTTCCACATGACGACCGAGGAGGGACACAAATGGCTGAACGGCTGACGATTTACCGCGTGACCGACCCGGAATTTAAGGCGTACGGGCGAGTGATCGAGCCGAAGAAAACGTCTCCGTCCGCCGCGGCTGCCGTTTCCGCGCAGCTCGCCGAAGCCGCAAAACTGGAAATGCCTGCCGAGGGTGCGTCCTACCTTCCGTCCATTCCCGAATTGGAGTCGCCGGAAGCAATGGCATACTTCACGGACGAGATCTACGGTAAGATGCCGATCCAGATCGGATGCTGCTGGGGCCGAAACCGGCAGATGAATGCGCTGGAATGGCACCGGGATTCGGAGATCAACGTCGCGGTGACGGATTTTGTGCTGATCCTGGCGAAACTGGACGATCTGGACACGGACGGGCGTCTCGATTCGGCAAAGTGCCGGATGTTCGAAGTGAAGGCGGGCGAAACGGTCGAAATTTACGCAACGAGCCTGCATTTCTGTCCGTGCACGACGGATCCAGACGGTTTCTGCTGCATCGTGGTCCTTCCGAAAGGAACGAATGTGCCGCTCGACAAAACTCCGGCGGACCCGCGTCTTTTCCGGAAGAATAAATGGCTCATCTGCCATGAGTCGGCTGACGGACTGAAGACCCGCGGCGTGGTTCCCGGCATCTACGGCGAGAACTGGGCGCTTTGAGACGGAACCGGGTTTTGAAACGGTAA
>CAZRGJ010000383.1:0-3405 GCA_964599445.1 uncultured Planctomycetaceae bacterium
TCTGGGAGATGCCCTGATGAATGAAAATGCGTTTTTTTCGGCATGAAGTTTGTCCGTGTACTGCTGCATGGAATGATCCAGGAAGCTGTCCGATTTGGTTTCCTTTTTGAAAATCCATCCCAGGGCTTGACTTTTTGAAGAATCGCGCTATAATTAATTGGGAGGATGTGTGTATGGAGTCAAAACCGCGAAAAAAAGTTCAGAAAAAGCCGGTGAAAAAGAGTGCGAAAAAGCCGATTTTCGAGCTGCCGCCGACGTCTGATGTCGTCTTTCAGTATCTTTTTTCATCGCAGGGTGCGGAAGAGGGACTCGTTGGGTTCATTAATGCCGTGAATCTGAGTGCCGGCCGACCATTAATTAAAGAAGCGGAAATCAAAAATCCGTTCAATCTTGCGGACTTTTACGGCGACAAAATGACGGTCGTCGACGTAAAGGTGAAGGATGAAAAAGGCTTGTTTTACGATATTGAAATGCAGTTGATGCCCGGTCAGAGTTTTGCGAACCGCGTACTGTATTATTGGAGCCAGATTTATTCTTCGCAAATCAGTGAGAGCGAACACTATACAAAACTGCGGCCGGTCGTGTCGATCGTTTTGACCCGTTTCGAGCTTTTTCCGCAGCTTTCGCAGATGCATAATGTGTTTACGCTGCGTTCGGAAACGGATCCGTCGGTCGTTTTCACCGATCACACGGAAATCCATACGCTGGAATTGACGGATCGTAAGCTGGCCCCTGTGTTTTCCGAGATGAATGAGGTTTCGGAGAAGGACGAGCCGCTGCGGAACTGGATCGACTATTTGCTTAACGCAAATCAAAAAACGGAGGTGGAAATGGATAAATTGCTCACCAAGACGCCGGGTTTGGAACGGACGCACCGAATCTACTCGCGCTTTACTCGTGACGAGCGGCTCCGTGAACGCGCACTTGCCCGTGAAAAAGCGATTCGCGACGAGGCCGACCACCTCGAGTTCGCTATTCAGAAAGGTCTCCTTCTCGGCCGTGCGGAAGGCCGTGCGGAAGGCTGGTTGGAGGCAAAGGCCGATGCCGTTTTAACGATTTTGGAGTCGAAATTTCCGGCTGAATTTGCTGATTTGGAACGAGAACGCCTTCAAAAGGTCACGGACTTGGATCGGCTTGATGAGCTGATGAGAGCCGCACTCTCCGCGTCCTCGTATTCCGAGATTGAGTTACTTTTTTAAACTTGGCGAGTTCGCTGCTGCCTGGAATGACAGGCCCTAAATAAAAAAGCTGGGGCAGAAGAAAAGAAGGACGTTCTTTCGGAAAATATCCAGTTCCTTCGGTACATCGTTGCCGAAGGAATTTTTTTGTCTTTCATTCAAATTTGAAAAAACGGACGTACCGTTAAGGAAAACGACACGCCCGTTGGATATTCCGTTTGCGAAATGTCTGCGCGGAGGTTAGAAAGCTCCGGCAACGCCGAGGATCTCGACCTTTTCCAGAAGTTCCGGTTTTCCGGTAATCGTGACCTTCGAGACCGTGCGGACGTCTTTGCCGACCCACACCGTACGCTGCAGAGGAGTGAGTGTCCGTTTTTCGGCATGATCGTCCAGACGGATCTCGTATTCCGCATTTTCCTTTACGTCGCCGCGAAGCGTCAGGTTCAGCCAGTCGGTCCGAATCGGTTCAGCGAACTCGAACGTTACTGAATCTGCTGCGTCGGTGCGTTTGGCTGTCGAAACCAGATCGCGGTACGGATTCTCGCTTCCCGTAATGACCGGGATCGGCTGCGATTTTGCCCAGGCTTCGTAGTTCTTGCGGTCCAGCTCGTCGGAGAAGTCTTTCTTCGCATGATAGTATGCGTGACGCTTCCACTCAGCTTCTTCCCAGGCACTCGCTTCTTCGGAGGTGGCGCAGAACGGAACGAGCAGGTCGATCCAGCACGCAATGAGGTCTTTCTCCTTCTGGGAAAGCTGAACTCCATTGTGTGGGTTCGGGCCGTCAAACATCGTGCAGATCGAGCTGAATGCTGCGCCGGAATCGTACGGCTTGAGCATTGTCGGGGAGTTCTGGACGTTGATCCAGGTCACGACGTTGGACTTTTTGGCTCTTGCTCTTTCCACATACGGCGAGTTCGTGAGGTTCATGTACGATTCGCTCCAATAGCGTTTCGCACCAGTATCCTGCCAGCCCTTGCCGAGGAGACTGAACGGACGGGTCTTGGCCGCGATGTTCTTCGCTTCCTCCGTTTCCTTCAGCTCGTAAAGTCCGAGGTCCACACCACGTCCGCCGCCGTCGTAGAGGCAGTAGACCGCGATCACATTGCGGCCAGGTTTAAGTGGATTTGCGGCAAGGTAGCGCATCTGGTAGTTTTTCACGAATCCTTTTGCGAAAAAGACCTTCTGCCCGTTGATGAAGACCTGAATGTCGTCATCGTAGAAAACGTTCGCGTAGAGTGCCTTCGGCTGGTAGTCTGCCGGGAGATCCAGCACGCTGGTCATCCAGATGCCGTTGGAGTCGTCTGCCCACGGGGAGCCGCTCTTCTTAAGGTCCGGAATGTGGCCGAACGGGCCTTTGGCTTCCTTGGCACCTTCCTGGATCGGGTGGCGAGTATTCCAGCCATCCGCCGGAGCTTCGGTCACGTGCGACCAGGAACTTTCGATCGGGAAGATCGGAGTAAAGTGCTCTATCGGGAGGCGAATGGGTGTTTCGCCGGTATGCGCGTACGGCGGAAGAACTTCGGAATTGTCGTGGCACTTGATGCAGTGTTTGTCGAGGATCGGCTGGATCTCTTTCGTGAAGGAGAACCAGCGGGCGGGACCATGGAACGGCGTGAGTTCCTGCGGACCAGCCTTCATTGCCATGGAGGACGAGCCGCGGGCTGCGATGGAGTTTTTGTCTTCATGGCACCCAATGCAGGAGAACGTTTCGCCGGGCTGGAGGGTGCTCCAGGAGCGCATCGTCTGCACAACGTGCCCTTTGTCGTCAATGACCTGGAAGTAAAGCGGCGTCTTGGCCGGGACGCGGAAGCAGGCGGAACCGTCTTCGTAGATCTTCGCTTCACCGAGGACCTTTTTCGTGTCCCACGCACCGTCGCCGATGGAGATCGGAGTGGACGACATCGCGCCGCCTGCCGGACCGTGGTTGCCGTTGTGTCCGATGCCGACCGTGCGGAAACCGAGTTCCACGACGCGGAGAGAACGCACTTTACTGCGGTCCACACCTTCCAGACCGGGGCCGTAGAAGACATCCTGGAGATAGAAAACGCCGGTCGTCTGTGAGGGATCGACCATCGAGGGACGTTCCTGAATGGCGGGTTTCATGGCGCGGAAGGCCGTCTGATTGCACGATCTGTTTCCGTCCATCACCAGAAGCTCACGCTTGCCGTTGAAGTCCATGAGGTAGATCGAGAACGGATCGGCTGTGTTCTGTTTATTGTCCTTCATT
>CAZRGJ010000384.1:0-3402 GCA_964599445.1 uncultured Planctomycetaceae bacterium
GGAGGGAAATGCCGTCGTTTCCTGAAACGGCCAACATTTTCATTATACTTGAGGTCTCGCATTCTGTCAAGAGGGGATCTGGAATAAAGAGAAATTTTTTGTTGCGTTTTTTAGAAAACATGTGCACATTTCACGAATCCTCCATTCCAAAAGCCTCGCACACCGCAAGACTTTCGAAATGGAGACCCCTGAACATAAATGGAACGGAATGCCCGTCTGTCTGGACACCGCACCAAAACAGTCTGATTCCATACTCAGACGGGTTTAGTTCTACACCCAAACGGATTTAGTTCTGTGCTTTGGCGGCCTGGACCTGACGCAGAAGCCACACGACGGCACCTTTCTGCGCATGGAGACGATTCCCAGCTTCCGGAATGATCGCGCTCTGCGGACCATCAATGACTTCTTCCGTCACTTCAAAGCCGCGGCGGGCCGGCAAGCAGTGCATGAAGTATGCATCCGGGCAGTGCTTCATCAGTTCGGCGTTGACTTGGTACGCGGCAAAATCGCGTTCGCGCTGCGCTTTTTCGTCTTCCTGCCCCATGCTGACCCAGACGTCCGTGTAGACCGCCGAGGCTCCTTCAACTGCCTTGACCGGGTCTTCCGTTACCTCAAATTCCGCGTCCGGCGCATTTTCACGGATCTGCTGGAGGATCTCGTCGCTGAACTGGTAGGCTCCCGGCGTCCCCATGGAGAACTTCAGACCGAGCTTTCCGCAGATGAACGCAAGACTCAGCGCCACGTTGTTCGCGTCGCCGACCCACGCAAATTTCTTCCCTTTCGTATCGCCGATCAGCTCACGCAGCGTCATGATGTCCGCAAGTGCCTGGCACGGATGACTGTAGTCCGTCAGACCGTTGATGACCGGAACGGAAGCGTATTTCGCAAATTCCGCGACATCTTCGTGATGCTTGGCGCGGATCATGACCAGATCGACCATTTCGCTCATGACGCGGGCAAAATCACGGATCGGTTCGCGTTTTCCAAAATCAACATCCCCAGCAAGATAGATCGCGCTTCCGCCAAGGTGCGTCATGAGCGTCTCGAAACTGACCCGCGTCCGGAGCGACTGCTTCTGGAAAATCATTCCCATGACGAAATTGGGGAAGAGCGGTTCCCGCACTCCGCGCTTCAGGTCCGCTTTCAGTGCGTTTCCGATCGCAAGGATTTCTTCAATTTCCGCAGTAGTCAGGTCTTTCAGGGTAAGTAAGTGGCGCATTTCAGTACCTTTCGTTCCGTTTCGTGAAACGGGAATGGAGTCCCTTTCCGTCTTGAAGGGCTTTTCTTAAAAAAAATGGAAGACGAAACCGGTTTAGCGACCGGCTCCGCCATTTTATCTTACGCTCGGATTCCAATCAAAGAAGACCGGGGATCCGTTTTTCGACCGGAACGGCCCGACTCGTGAGGCTTTCTGCCTGAAACGGTCCGACCTTTCCAGTTCGGCTGGTTTCCCGGGATCAGAGTCCGAGGATGACGTCACGCAGGATATCGCATCCTTCGTTTACCAGTTCTTCCGTCAGAGTAACTGCCGGCAGAAGTCGAATGACCGTGCCGTGCGTGCAGTTGATTAGAAGGCCTTTTTCCATGCACTTCTGCACGATTTCCGTTCCATTGATGCTCAATTCCATGCCGACTATGGCACCGCATCCGCGAACATCCTTCACGATGTCGGTCTTCTCGCCGATCTCAAGGAAACGTTTGCGGAACAACTCGAAATTCCGATTGGCGTTCTCGAGGAGATGCTCGTCTTCGATCTGACGGATCGTCGCGATACCGGCAGCTGCCGCGATCGGGTTTCCGCCGAACGTGGCGGCATGCATTCCTGGACGCAGATACGGAGCGAATTCCTGACGGACGACCAGAGCTGCACCCGCAATACCGCCGCAGAGTGTTTTCGCCAGCGTCATGATGTCCGGCGTAAGGCCGAATTTCTGGTACGCAAACCACTCACCCGTGCGTCCGCAACCGGTCTGGACTTCGTCGAAATGAAGGAGAATGTCTTTTTTATCGCACAAATCGCGCAGTCCCTGCAGGAATTCGCGGTCCGGAACGTTCACGCCTCCTTCGCCCTGGATCGGTTCAAGCATGATGGAGACGATCTCGTCGTCGTTTTCCACGATCTCTTTCACGGCTTCCAGATTATTGTACTCCGCGTAAATGAATCCCGGGAGAAGCGGTCCCAGCCCCTGCTGGTACTTCGGCTGAGCCGTCGCGGCGACCGCGCCCATCGTGCGTCCGTGGAATCCGTTGAAGAAGGTCACGATTTTGTAGCGTTTGCTCTCATTTCCGTACATTCTGGCGAGCTTGATTCCCGCTTCGTTCGCTTCCGCGCCCGAATTGCAAAAGAAGCACTTTCCGCCAAAACTGCGTTCCGAAAGAAGTTTTGCCCACTCCCCCTGCTCCTGCGAGTACCAGGAATTCGGAATGTGGATGAGCGTCTCGACCTGCTTCTTCACCGCCTCAACGATATATTTCGGGCAGTGCCCCAGCATATTGCAGCCCCAGCCGGGGAAGAAGTCGAGGTAACGTTTTCCTGCTTCGTCCCAAACCCAGGAATCTTCACCGCGCACCAGGGTCACCGGATACCGTGTATAGTTCGGGATGACGTACTTTTCAAACGTTTTAAATGTGGACATTTTTCAGTTCCTGATTGGATCTTTTTTGATCTTTGGGAAATTTTCTTGAATTTGAGGTTTTGCGCGCGTTTAAAATACGCTGACGCATGGACTCACGATACATCGGACACCGGGCCAGCCATTAGGCACCGGACACATAAACCATTCACAGGGAAACCGCATACGAATCTGCACCGCATTTCAGCTTTCGGAAGAATGGAAACCATCCGTTTTTCTGAACTCAACGTTTGGGGGTCCAATGGGGACTGGCCAAAATCTCCGTTCCGATCCCCACGGTCGTGAAGATCTCGAGCAGAAGGGAGTGGCGTAGGCTTCCATCCACGATATGGACCTTACGGACTCCTTTTTCGACCGTCGCGATGCAGGCCTGGACTTTCGGGATCATGCCTGCCTGGATCACGCCGCTTTTGAACAGTTCGTCCGCCATTTCGGGCGTCAGGGTCGGGATGAGCGAATTCGGGTCGTCTTTGTCGGCGCGCACGCCGTTGATGTCGCTGAGGTAGACGAGTTTTTCCGCCTTGAATTCCTGCGCGACGACCATGGCGACCGTGTCGGCGTTGACGTTCAGTTTCTGTCCGTCATCCGTCAGGCACATGGAGGGAATGACCGGGATCGTACCGTGCTCGATCAGGTCCTGGATCGTTTCTTTATCGATGCGGGTGACTGTCCCAACGTATCCGAGATCCAGCGGATTCCCGTCTTCATCCTTCAATTTCAACGGCTCGCCGTATGCAATACACTTCGTGTTGAAATTGGGCGATTTAGC
>CAZRGJ010000385.1:0-3378 GCA_964599445.1 uncultured Planctomycetaceae bacterium
GGGACTTTCGATGCCGTCGCCGCTTTCCACGGTAACTTTCCAGGCATCGTCATCCTGTTTTTCGAGCTTGATCCCGTCGCACTGATCCACCAGAGTCACGGTATACATCGGATCGATCGTCAGAGTGAACTCAACGACGCGGCCTTCGACCAGAGCCGAGGTGTCTTCCACCCAGACTTCGACGAAAACTTTCGTCCATTCATCGACCCACTTTTCCGTGGTCGGGATCGTATCGGTGCCTGCAGCACTCGGGTTACGCAGGACGACGGCCGTCATTTCGACCTTGGCCGGAGCGTAGACCGAGGCGGTATCGGTCGGCGCACCTTCGTAATCGGCAGAGGCATTCGCGATGATCTCGAAATTGTACGTCGTTTTCTGTTCCGGATCGGTCAGCGTCCAAGTCGTCTCGTTCGCGCCGAGTTCCACCGTCGTCCAATCCGTATCGCCGGCTTTCTGATACTTCAGCGTGTAGCTTTCAGCACCATCCACAGCATTCCAGGTCAGTTTGATCGTGTCGTCGGCACCATCAAATTCCGCGTTCAGATCGATGGCCCCCATCGCGAGCTTTTCGGTCACGAAATCGCAGGAATCTTCAGCAGAATCCTTGATGTTTCCGCCGTTTCCGAGTGCCTTGACCGTCGCGGTGTACTGGCGGTTCGGAGCAATGTCGAGGACTTTTGTCGTGTCGGCAACTTCATACTCAAAGATAACGGAATCATCCGTCGTGTTCTTGACGACGAGCCAGTAGCCCGAAGCATTTTCGACGGCCATCCAGGTCAACGTGACGCTCTTCTGCGTGTCCGCGACTTCCGCTTCGATTTCCGGAGCCGCGAGCGTCAGCGTCGAGGTGACGCGGTCGCCGTACTGGTTCCATTCGGAATCGACGGAGATCTTGGATTCTTCACCGACCGTCACTTCAGCCGGAGCGGAACCTTCGGCCATGACGCGGAAAACGTAGGTCGTGTTCGGGGCAACGTTCGCGGTGAACGTGAGAGCTTCGGCGTCAACGTCGGCTTTCGTCCAGATCTGACCGCCGTCGGCACTGAATTCCACGACGTAGCCGGTCGCGAAATCAATGGCGTTGAACGTACCGGAGATCGTCGTGTCGGTGATCGCGTCACGGTCGATCGTGAGGGACGGAGCGTCAAGCTGGAGCCACGTGGTCGCGGAGGCCGAAATGACTTCCGAGCTGACCGTGTTCTCGCCGTCGCCGATGGCCTGAATGGTCACGTCGTAGGGCGTGTCGTGTTCGAGACCAGAAATCGTAGTGGTCGTGGCTTCCGGATCGTCGACCGTGATCCACTGCTCATTGCCGTTCCCCGTTTTGTAGCTGATCTTGTAGGATTGCGCACCCGCGACGGCATCCCACGTGAGCTGGATGGTACTGGTACTGGTTCCCTCGGCTTTCAGACCGTTTTCGGAGAAGACGAGTTTGCCCTTCGTGCTGCCGACGTAGACCGTGCTCCATTCGGAATCTTCGGAAACGCCTTCCTGCCCCAACGCGCGGATCTTGAACCAGATCTGGCGGACTTCATCGAGGTCTGCGATCTGAACGCCGTCTTCGGTGATCGTGACAGTCAGACCTTTTTCATCGATCAATTCGAAATCGTCGGCATCCGGACCGGTGAGACTGTACATGACCTTGTAGTCCGAGCTGTTCTGGACCGCTTCCCACGTCATGGTGACGTGCGTTTGGGAGTTGCTGTCCTGCGTCATGACCGGCGCGGTGAGCTTGATCCAGGTCGTGACCTCATCCGTACCGGCTTCGGAATCGAGGTATTCGCCCGTGCCGACCGCGACGACTTCGACCGTGTACGTCGTGTCGGCGTTCAGACCGGAGAACTCGACGCTGGTGATGTCGGCGGCAATATCATCCGATTCAGCGACGATGTTTCCATCGGCATCCTTGACCGTGACGCGGTAGCCGGCTTCATTTTCGACGTCGGTCCACGTGACGGTGATCTTGCTGGAGCTATTGGCAGAGGCAGTAACTTCCGGCGCGTCAAGTTTGATTTTCGTCTCGAACGTAAAGATCTCGGACCATTCGGAGTCGTCGGCCATCTGGTCCACCTGATTGTAGACCTTCTGTCCGGTGACCATGATCTGGAATTCGTAGTTCGTGCCGGGTTTCAGATTTTCCGCCGTGATGGAATCGATGTCGGCTCCGGCCGGAACTTCCAGATCGATCCATTTTTCCGTACCGGCTTCACGGTACTGGACTTTGTAGGCTTTGACCTGGCTGGCTTTGTTCGCCGTGTCGTTCCAGGTGACGGTGATGGCGGAGTCGGTGCGTTCCTCTGCTTCCAGAGCCGGAGCCTCAAGTTTCGCGCCGGTGGTCTTTTCAGCATAGGACCACTTGGAATCGACGTATTCGCCGACGCCTTTGACCTTCACGCGGAAGAGGTACGTCGTGCTGTATTCGAGATCGACACCGTCAAGGGCTTCCGAAACAAGGAACGCGCCGTAGTGCGTACCGAGCGAGTATTCGTTCGGGAGAGCCGTCCAGGTGAGTTCTTCACCGGCTTCCAGATCTTCCATCGTGCCGACACAGTATTCCAGCGTGTACGGAACATCGTTCGCGTCGGTCGAGGCACCCGGAACGAGCATCCAGCTGAGGTCGATCGCCAGCGGACTGTCGAGAGCCGGAACGAGCGTCGGAGCCGGGAACGGACTCTTCGTCCAGCAGGACGCGGTTTCGGACCAGTCGGAGTCGATCCAGCTCAGATTGTCGCCCAGAGCCATGACCTGGAACGCGACCCACGTGCGGGGAGCCAGACCGTCAACGATGTGCTGGAGGTCTTCCAGACCATCCACGATGGTTTCGGTCCATTCGTCATCGGCGATGGAATCTTTCGCTTCCGTGCCGGTATAGTAGCGGAGAACGTAACCGCTGGCATTCGCCGACTCATTCCACGTCAGGATCGCAGTGTCAGTTCCATCCGGAGTCGCGGCGAGACCGTCGATCGTCAGTTTCTGCGCGTTGGATTCGACTGCGCCGAGGTCCACGATATTATTGTTGAAGCGCTTATTTCCAAGGACGTCCACCGTCAGACCGGCAGAAAAGTCATTGTTTCCAGCATCGACGATCTCGGAGTCGAGCCACATGCGAAGGTCGTATTCGCCGTCCGCGTTCAGCTCAAACGTGTTCGTCTCGGCATCGAAGAACGGGAAGATGGCTTCCAGATCCGCGAGAGCCGCGAAATCCAGGTTCGGAGCAGCCGTGCCATCGATCTCCGCGTTCACGAGGAAACCGCGGACGAATTCGGTGTTGGCGGTGGAGTAAATGCTGTTCGCCATGTAGAAATCGGCACGGTAGCCGTAGAGTTTTTCCAGCATGGTGACGTTGGTCAGCTCGACGTCCTTAATGTAGGTCGCGAT
>CAZRGJ010000386.1:0-3374 GCA_964599445.1 uncultured Planctomycetaceae bacterium
CGCGGAACGCCAGATCTACCAGGATGGCGAATTCGTCGGTCTGCTTCCGGACTCAGTCCTCTGCCAATCGGGGATCCGCTATCCGTGGAACATAAATCCGGTCGTCCCGATCTCGCTGCGTCTGCGTCTTGACGGCGACCAGGATACCGTGCAGATGCTCTGGAACGAAAAATTCCGGACCGTCTCTCCGTACCCGTCCAAACTGGAAGGGGACACGTTGCGCATTCAGGCTCCGTCCGGAGCGGCTTTCCAGATCATCGTGAACGGAAAAGCCAGAGACGTTAAGGCTGCGGCTGCGGGAGAAACGCTCGTTTTGCTAACTGCGGAGAATTGATGGAATCTTGACGGAAATCTGGCGGAATTGACGGTCCGGGTGAATAAAAAGCCGTGGCGGATCTGGATTTTTTAACGCGAAATTTACGGAAAATGCGGAACTCACGAAGTGATTTTAAAATCATTTCGTGAGTTTTCGTATTTTACGTGAAATTCGTGTCAGAAAACGCTCACACTCTTTTCCTTTTCCGTGTGTTTCGTTTTACTCTTTCCCGTTTTCCTGTTTTTCTTTCGGAATGAGCTGAAATTTGATCCGGTAGCGGGCTGCGTATCGGTGGGCCTCTGAATTTTCTTCAACGAGGAGCGTCAGATTTCCGCAGTCCCGGATCGCCTGGAAGTGAATCTCCCGGACATTGGCGGGAATCGTCAATTCCATCGGCTGGGAAAGAGACGTAATTGCGAATTTCCCGATTTTCGTGACGCTTTGGGGAATGTGCAGGGTGTGCAGTTTATCGCACTGGTAGAATGTGAAGTCCCCAATTTCCGTGAGACCATCTGGGAGAATGACTTCATTGAGGCTGACACAGTGGGTAAACGCACAGTTTCCGAGCCGGAGAATGGATTTCGGAAGGAGGATCGTGCTGAGGGAGAAGCAGTCGCAGAATGCACCGTCGCCGATTTCGGTGAGTCCTTCCGGAAGTGCGAGCCGATGGATGTTCGTGCACTCGAAGAAGGAAAATCTGCCGATCCGGGTCAGGGAATCCGGAATGGCGGCGGATCTAAGTTCGCGGCATCTGTGGAACGCGAAACTGCCGATCTCTTCCATCCCCGCAGAAAGAGTCACCCGCTGCAGCGTACAGCAGTTCGCGAACATTCCGTCTTCCAGCCGGGTGAGAGAATCGGGAAAGCGCATGGCATTCAGATGTGTGCAGTCGATGAATGCGCATTTCCCAAGGTAGGAAAGTGCACGGGGAAGCGTCATGTTTTCCAGTGCGGAACAGCCGGCAAACGCGGCATTACCGATGCGGGTGACGCTTTCCGGGAACCAGACTGCGCGAAGGTTCACGCAGCCGGCAAACGTGGCACCGCGGATCTCCGTCACTCCGTCCGGGACGTAAAATTGCCCGCCTTTGCGTCCGGGGAATTGAAGGATCGTTTTGCCGTCTGCGGAAAACAGAACTCCGTCTTCCGTTTTGAAGTGAGGATTTTGGGACGAGAGGGAGATCTCGTGCATTTTTCCGCATCCGAAAAACACACCGTCGCCAATCTCGGACACCTCCGCGGGAATGGTGACCGGGGCGAGATTTTTGCACATGGCGAACGCGCAGCGGCCAAGGTGCGTGAGGTTTTCGGGAAGCTGAACATACTCCAGCTGCGGACACTCGGCAAACGCGCCGTCTAAAATGTGCGTGAGGTTCGGGGAAAGAGTCAGGATGCTCAGCGACGAACGCGCGAAAGTCAGCTTTTCGATGTGTGTGACTTCCTCCGGAATGTTGGTGGAGGTCAGGTTTCGGCATCCGAAAAACGCTCGCTCGCCGATGCGGGTGACGTTCTGCGGGATCCTTGCGGCGGTCAGCTGCTCGCAGTCGGCAAACGCGCGGGGTCCGATCTGCGTGAGGCTTTCCGGAAGGGTGACGGAAGAGAGTGCGCGGCAGCCGAAGAAAGCGGAGGGACCGATCTCCGTCACTCCGTCCGGGACCGTGTAGTCGTACGCTTTATTTCGGCAGCAGTAGATGATTTTTTGGCCGTCCGCACTGAAAAGCACGCCGTTTTCCGCCTTGAAATGTTCGTTTCCTTCCGCGACCCGGATCTCTTCCAGTGTGCACCAGGCGAGTGCGTCCTCGTCGATCTCGGCGAGACTCGCGGGAAGCGTCAGTGAGGTGAGTGCGCAGCCCTCGGAAAATGCGTTCTTTTCAATGCGCGTCATCCCTTCCGGAAGCTCGCAGGCTCCAGTGAGTTCATTCAGTACGTTCCGAAGCCGTTTCCCGTCGGACGAGATCTCCGCCTGCGGTATGGCGTCTTTGAGGAACGCATCCTGGATCCATGCGTTTTTGTGCTGCGTGTCCGTTCGGTCCAGAGTGTCTATTTCCGGGAGCCAATCGGCGAAAAAGACGGCGTCAAATCGAATATCTGGAGCGAATCCATATTCTTTCCCAACTTTTTGACCGATCTCGTACTGCTTCAGGTCGTCGATGCCATACGCGGTAAGTCTTTCGGAGAGTTCGCCGGGAGTTTCCGTTTTGTCTTTCTGTTCGACGGCGATCGACCGCAGGTATTTGAGTTTTGCCTCATCGTCCAGTTATTCCCAGTTGGGCGGGAGTTCCATGGTCCTGAAACCGGATTCACGGGCCTTTCTTGCCGCTTCCTTTTGGGCTTCGTCTGCCTGGATCTCTGCATCCAGTGCTGCCATTTCTTCCGGATCCGAAGCAAACTCATTCAGGTCCCGGAGCAGTTCCGCATCCGCGTCAGACAGTTCGTTTTCTTGCGCATCTGCCGGGATCGGTGAGGAAGAAACGTGCGTCCGTGAGTCCGGTCCCTGCGTTTTCGTGCAGCTGGGGAGTGCCGCCAAAAACGCAGAGACGGTCAGGATCTGGGTACGCAAAGTTGGAGAAAAACGAAACATGATGGATTCCTTGAGTTGGGAAAATGGGTTCAGTCGGCGAAATTCTGCATTTCCTCGCGATCTTTACCTCGGGACCGCTGAACCGAACGCACATGCCGGGTGTTTTCCTAAAAGTCGAACTGGAAACGCGTCTGGAAAATATTTTCGCGTCCCGATTTTCCGGAGGCGTGCTCTGTATCGGCGTAGACGTAGTTGAACAGAACGCGACATTTCGAGTTCAGGTACCAGTTCAGTCCCACGGAGTGTGCCGTCGTTTCGCCAAGTTCGAAACCGTAGTTTTCGCACGCGAGTTCTTCTGAATCGAGCCAGCTGTAGCGGTAGATCAACTCCCAGGCTCCGGGACCGGAGAAGACTCCCACACCGTCGCGGCAGGTGCGGACGAAGGGGTTTTTCGGTTCCACCGCAACATAGCGTCCGACTTTTTTATGGCAACCTCGAAAAACACCGAATTTCCCAACGCGATGATACAAAAATTCCA
>CAZRGJ010000387.1:0-3372 GCA_964599445.1 uncultured Planctomycetaceae bacterium
GGTGAATTTTGCCCGTTTTGTGCACACGCCGACCCGCATGACCGTGGGATTTCGGGATCCGGTCTGCGCTCCCTCTACAGTTTACGCTGCGTTTAATCAAATTCCTGCGGACGACAAAGCGGTCGCGCATGAACTCCTTCTCGGACACGAGACCGGAGAAAAACACGCGCTTGCGCAGGAATGGCTTCGCGAGCGGCTCGGGATACCGGAATGAACGCAAACGTCCTGAATACGGAGCATGGACCTGAATAGGCATGAATTTTCGTTAAAATTGGATAACTGGGAAAATTTTTTATTTCTTTCTCTATTTTTTCTTCAAATTTTCAAAAAAATTCTTGACAAAACAGGCTGTCGACGTATACTTAAATTGTTGATTTGTCCTCTGCGAAGTATTTTACTGTTCGCAGAAGGAAGATTTCATCGAATTTTAACCTGATTTGCCCCTTAAAAGGAGAGTTTTCCTGTGAAAATTTCCGCTAATTTATTTCGCGATCCGATCCGTCGTTTCCTTTCCGGCGTGAGCTGTGCTGCGGCCAGCCTATGTGTTTGCGCGCCTCTGTACGGTGCTGTTTTGCTTGAGGACGATTTCTCCGGAAGTACGCTGGACACGTCCAAATGGGCTGCTGTGATTCCGAACCGCTCCGGCTCCGGGATCGTCATTGAAAATGGTGCCGTGAAGATCACGAATCGTGCGCATCTGAACACTGTGAGGGAATTTAACCTCCTTTCCGATAAATCGCTGGTCGGTGGTCTCGAAATCACCGGACAGTTCAAATTTACCAATGGCACTGACTTTTTTCAGCTTCTCACCCGCAGTGACGGAGATCCGTCTGCCAGTTATAGTGAAACGAAGACCGGCGTAGAAATTTTCTGTAAGATGGAGAATAACGGTCTTGGCTTGAGCCAAAGGACTGTGAGTTTCACAAACACGAATCATTTTACGAATTATCGGACGACCGATACGCCGAACGACGCGCTTCCGACGCAGGGTGAGTACTATAATTTCCGTCTCGTAGATACGGGAGGACCGACCGGAAATGCGTACTTTGAAATCTCGTCTCTGGACGGATCACAGGTTTGGAATTACTCCTACCGATTTACCGGAATGCCGGAAACTTCGAAAAATCTCGTTACGTTCCACAATCGCGAGAACGGTTCCAGTGGTCTGTTTCTTGATAATATCCGCATCGCGACTACGTTCGATTCGACGACGCCGTATCTGTCTGACGATTTCGACAACGGACTCGACCCGACGAAATGGACGATGCATCATCCGAAAGGCGGGTCCATCTCCGTTTCCGACAGCGGAGTCCATATCAAGCAGCGTTCCTATCTGAACACGTTCCAGAACTTCGATCCGTCCGCGTTTGGCGAAGACGCGCCGCTGACCATCACGATGGACTGGAAAATGAGTAACACCGGCGATATGCTTCAGGTCCTCACCCGTTCTGATGGACTGGCTGCCGGAGGTTACGGTGAATCGAATGCCGGTGTCGAGTTTTACGTTTCGGATAACGGCACCCTTCAGATCCGTACGCAGAATGCCGGGTCGGCGACGAATCTCGTATCTTCTGAGACAAAGCTCGCCAAATATGTGGACCTCACATATGCCGTCACCATTACGGACAACGGTAAGGAACTGACGTTTGACGTCTACGAAAAGAGCGATCCGAACAACCGCGTGACAGTCTCGGCAGAGTCGGACTATCGCCTGAACGCCGCGGACGGACAGTTCGTCTCGATTCACAACCGTGAGAGTTCCGGCTATACCGGCAGTCTCGGCAATGTGAACATCTACTACGCGACTTCCGATTTCCAGAACGTTGGCTCGCTGGCCTGGACGGAAAATGGACTTGCCGCGACGGCGTATCGCCAGAATGCGGAAGGAGCGGTCATCAACACGATCTCGACCGGCACGGCCGGAGTTGCTGTCGACAAATCCGGCTGGCAGCTTTTCCAGGGCCCGACGGCAGATCCGTCCAAAGCGGTCTTCCTCATGGGTGGGGACGGAATGTTGGGGACTCCGGACGCTTCGGAAGTCTTTTCCGCCTCCAACGGCATTTTCTCTTTTGAGAACGGCTCGCTCGAAGGTGCTCACTGGACGGTGGTGAATGCTGGACGTACTGGAAACGCGGGGAATGTGTTCCGCGGTTACGGATACTCCAAGGGCGAAGAACCGGTTTCCGGGGAATATCTCCTCGCTCCGGGCGGAGAGTGCGGAGATAATGGACAGGGAGAGGTCGGTCTCGTCCGCAGTCTCGCGTTCCAGCTCACCGGCGACGGTTCCATCTCCTATTCCTCCCAGGGCGGTATTGGCGGTACGGAAAGCATCATCGATTTTACTTCGGAAGCTCTGATCGAGCAGGGCGTTTCCGGTACCGGTTTCATGGGAGCGGGACTGCGTCTGGTCGACACGGATGAGTACATCCTTTCCAAACGGGGAGCTGCCAATTCCAGCGGCTGGTCGACTCTGACTTTCACGGAAGAAGAACTTGCCTCGCTTTACGAAGCGGATCCGGACGCCTGGTACACGCTTGATTTCATTGATGCGTACAATGGCGGCTGGGGATGGATGACCGTCGACGATGTTTCGATCCCGTATCTTGCCGATGTGCTGTCGGTCGATCAGAATCAGTACCATTTCCTTTACGTAGGCGGTGAACTCATGGCGATGACGGATCCCATTCCGGAACCCGCCTCGATCGTTCTTCTGCTCCTCGGAAGTGCCGGACTGTATTTCGTCCGCAAGAAGAAGTAGGGAGACTGAAAAACCGAAATACCATTGATCAGTAAATCGATAAACATGTGAATAAGAGGAAGGATAAAATGAATAAGAATTTGAAAAAACTTTCACTTTCCGGATTTCTGACGGCCGCGCTGGCATTTCCGCTGGCCGTTTACGCGCAGGACGCCATCTCCATTAACTTGGGAGTGGATCAGGGGACTTCTTCTACTGTTGCGGGGACTGTTTACGGTGTCGTCGGAGTGGACGGTATTGCCTGGAACAATATGTCCGGCGCGTCCGGCACATTCACGACGCTCAATGGTACATTCGGATACGCATATTCGATACCCGGTTCCTGGTCGAGCGCGAATACCTACCATGCCGATGGTACTGCACCGACCTCGGCGACTCCGAACGCGCAGCTGGTCCACGGGTATATCGATGACGGCGGGAGCCAGGCGCACTTCAACATTACGTCCGGAGCGAACGTCTTTTTCTCCTCCGACCTGTACTATTATGCCTCGACGGACAGTGAGAAATTCCAGTACGTTACCGTGAATGGGACCAACTGGTGCGGCGGGAACGGCACGACTGTTTCCGGTACATCCCATTGGGGCGATGGTGCTTCCGTGCGTTCCGCGACCGGG